>JBNJGX010000057.1:0-11448 GCA_051748025.1 Bacteroidota bacterium | reverse complement strand
ACCAGGATTGTAAACAATTTATGATTTAATCTTGCGCCTCTGCGTGAAATACCTTTGCGTCTCTGCGCCTTTGCGTGAAACAACCTCTGCGTGAAACCAACCTTTGCGCCTCTGCGCCTCTGCGTGAAACCACCTCTGCGTCTTAGCGCCTCTGCGTGAAATACCTTTGCGCCTTTGCGTGAAACACCCTTTGCATGAAACACATCTTTTTGTTTACCTTTGTTTTAATTATGATACTCAACAATGATAACAGTTCATTGTTTTATAAAGTAAAAGATGACATATCTGTTTATGCTTTGGATCATGTAAGCCCTGACAAAACTTACTATAAATGAATTGATAAATATTTAATACAAAAAATGAACATATGACAAAAAAAACATACAGAAAGACCTTACTGGCGATTCTCGATGGATGGGGCATTGGTGATGGCAGCAAAGGTGATGTTATTGCCCGGGCAGATACCCCTTTTTTCGATTCCCTTATCAGAGATTATCCCAATGCCAGATTAATGGCACACGGGGAAAATGTTGGTTTACCCGACGGCCAGATGGGAAATTCTGAAGTGGGACATCTGAATATTGGCGCCGGGCGTATTGTATATCAGGACCTCGTCAAAATAAACATGGCCATAAAAGACGGCAGTTTTTTTAAAAATAAAAAACTTATTGAGGCAATGAATTATGCCAAAGACAAAGGAAAAGCTGTGCATTTTCTTGGCCTTGTATCACCGGGAGGGGTGCATTCTATGGATACTCATCTTATTGCGCTTTGTAAAATGGCAGCTCAGTATGAACTTCCTGATGTTTTTATTCATGCCCTTACTGACGGCCGTGATACTGACCCACATTCCGGTCATAATTATGTCAAACATGTACAGGAAGAGATCCATAACACCCCGGCTCAGTTTGCCAGCCTTACCGGCAGATATTACAGCATGGACAGGGATAAACGCTGGGAACGTATTAAAGCCGGATATGATCTGATGGTATATGGCAAGGGTAAACCATATAAAGATATCCTGAAAGCCATTAAAGATTCTTATGATCAGGGTATTACTGATGAGTTTATTAAGCCTGTTGTGATGGTGGATGATAACGGAAACCCCCGTGGTACAATAAATGAGGGAGATGTGGTGATTGCCTTTAATTTCCGTACCGATCGCCTGCGTCAAATGACCATAGCGCTTACACAGAAAGATATGCCGGAACACAACATGCAGACAATCCCCCTCAAATATCTCACAATGACCAGGTATGATGCAGAATTTAAGGATGTAACCGTGGTTTTTGAAAAAGAAGATGTAAAAAACACATTGGGTGAATACCTCTCTGCACTAAAGTTAAAACAATTACGTATCGCAGAAACAGAAAAATATGCGCATGTTACCTTTTTCTTTAGCGGGGGCAGGGAAGAGAAATTTGATGGAGAATCCCGGATCATGGTTCCTTCACCAAAAGTGGCGACGTATGATTTGCAACCTGAAATGAGTGCGCCGGAAGTGGCTGACAAGCTAGTTTCTGAATTGAAAGCCGAAAAACATGATTTTATTTGTCTCAATTTTGCCAATGGTGATATGGTAGGACACACAGGTGTGCATGAAGCAATTGTTAAAGCCGTGCAAACCGTTGACCAGCAATTGAAAAAAGTAATTGAGGCTGCAAGGGAACATAATTATGATGTGTTGGTCATCTCAGATCATGGCAATGCTGATAATGCCATCAACCAAGATGGCAGTGAAAATACAGCACACTCACTGAATCCGGTGCCTGTTATTGTTATTGGTAACCGTTTTTCAAAAGTTAAAGACGGACGCCTGGCAGATGTTGCGCCCACTATCCTGAAAATTATGGGAATAGATAAACCAGACGAAATGACAGGAAACCCGCTTGTTAGCTGATTGATATTTTTTCATAAGTGACAAAAAGCAGGCTGTGGTTTTTTGTTTATTAAAACGCTTATATACTTTATGGTTAAGTCACCGCAAAAATTACAGCCATAATTGTACCAATAATAAAATGCCGGTTATGATAAATAAAATGGCCATTATTTTGGGTAAATACAAGTTCTGCTGTTGCAATAATAATAAGAATTCATAGTAATGGTTCAATATTATTGGACAACAATTTTTTTCGGATGAAATTTTCCTGCTTTTAGAATGTAAATACCGCTTTGCAGGTCTGAAACATTCAGTTCCCTGTTTCCTCTAACATCAAAAGTTTTAATCAATTTACCATAAATATCGTACAATCTAAATCGAATGGCTTCACCCGTTCCGGTACAAACAGTAAGTTTTTCGTTTACAGGATTCGGGAAAAGGGTAACATCTTTCAATGTGTATTGTAATTTATCCATGATGAGTTCGTTTGGGTAATTTCCATCACCTGTGGGAGATGTTATCAGCAACACTGCCTTGTAATCCGGATTTTCACCGGCAAAAGCCAGACGCCCGTCATCCAGTTCCACAGCATCCATCAATTCAAGTCCGCTACCGGCAACAGCAGTATCACCAACCAGCCGCAACCAGGACATATTCAGATTCGCATCAAAACGGGCAATGAGGCTCATGTCATCATAAGGAGGATCATTGTATAACATGGTAGTATTGATAAACCCGCCATCGCTCAGTTCAGAAATGTACCATGTAGCCAGGTAGTTAAATTCCCAGTTTTCCATATCCTGACCAAGGACATGGGTTGTGTTAAGCGTTCCGTCATATGCCCACTCTCTGTAATAAACATAATGTTCATTAGAATAAATTCCACCATCAAGCGACAAGCTCAATATAGCATTGTCAAAACTGATTAAATCAATCCCACGCTCATGAGCCCCTGTTATGTTATCTTCAGGGCATAATCTTGTAAATATTGTATCACCCTGTGTCGTAAATCCTGCTATTAGTGCATTGGATGGATTATCCACACTTGGACCGTTATAAAACGCTGTGCCTGTGACGTAAATATTGCTATCATCAGCCTGGATTACTTTTTCTCCATGATAATTAAGCAAATTATTATTATATATGGCATCGTAAAAAGTCCATAAGGTGTCTCCACCTGGATCCATTTCGAAGAGGAGTAATCGCGACTTATTTTCATAATCAGTAATTGCACCGGTCAGCACAAAATTTCCATTTTCTTTGTGCGTGATTCCATTGACTGTGGCTGATCTAAAAACATCGCTGCTATCCTGGTTGTTGGCAAAAGGGCTGTAAAACCACAAATTTCCAGCATCCGCATCAAACCGTACGATTCCCGGGTAGGTTCCCTCTCCAAAATAGCCCTGTGATAAATTAAAATTTGCTGAGCATATAATATTGCTGTCAGAAGACACCACCAAATCCGTCAGGGATCCATCAAAGAAATCAGTCAATTCCATTATCCAGATCATATTTCCTTCCAGATCAGTTTTCATGACCTGACTATTATTCATCATTATCAAGTACTCATCAGGGGTTTTTTCTACTTTCCATGCATCAGACATTTCGTTGTAGGTTTCAAAAACAAAATCACCCGTTTGAGCATGGATATTGACTGAATAAAAAACCATGCAGACCATCGACACAATGGAAAAACGTATTGTCTGACGAACAAAAAAATACATAACAAAAAAGGATTTTCCTTTTATTAAAACGAACCAGAACCAAAAAGGTTACATTTATGGCTGAAAAAAGCAGTGATGAGTTAAATTTTAGTTTCTCACTCCCTCACTCTCCACTGTTCAGCGAAAAAACATTGTCAAAATGCCGGGAGACCGGGGGAGTGGCTTCGTGCTCTTTGACCTGCTGTTTTAATTCTGTCCGGTAAAACTGCTGATTGCTTGTTTCAAACAGGGACATTGAATTGCTTGCAAATTGATTGACAAATTCCCGGATTTCTTTTTTTTGCAGCATGCGGTGGTCGCTCAGGTAATCGGCGAGTGCCAGCAGGAGTTTGCCTTCATAATTTAGATTGATTTCTGCCAGGTTTTTTACTTCTTCGTTGGCCTGTTTTATTTTGGATTCCACATTACTGTTTCATTTATCGTTCACCCATCTGTCAAATAAAACCACCAACCACCTGTCAGGTCTCCCATATTTACAGTTGAGGAAGGATGATTATGTTGTAACAAGTAAATAACTGGTGACCTCGTCAGGCTTTCCGTTATTCAGAATTAAGCAATACCTTTCAAGCAGTACATCAAGCTACGGCCAGCCTGAGGGGTAGATTTTCTATATATTGGCAGCAAAACAAAATTACTGCCGGTTTATAGGTTTGTTTGAGTGGCGATGATTGTACATGCTTAATCCGCCAAACCTGGTCTGCATCAATATTTCCCTATCGCTTCCCGCCATCTGCCTTTGATTTCATCGTCAGGCTATATCCTGGTGTGGCATGCACATAATAAATTTGTCAAACAAGCCTGTTTTTGAAATGTATTTTTTCCAGTACAATATTTTTCCTGCAGTTTCTATTGCACTCAGTCCTTCACACACCTGACAGAAAAGCCCACTACTTTTTCATCAAAATCGCCTACGAAAAAAGCATCGCTATTGTCACGCAAGCGTACCCGGTAGGCCTTTTCTGCATCATTGTCATTCGTTGTTGCTGTCCAGGCAGTCCACATATGCCCCAGGTTAAAGAAATCTCCATAACCAGCGCGGTCACCGGCCGGCAGTGCACTGAACCCGAACTCATCTGTTCCATGATCTTCGTCTTCATCCCAGCGGGGATGTTCGGATGTAACACAATTACCGCCAAGCGGGGAATTAACCTGCCGACATGATTTTAAGGCACGAGCTACAGGAATATCTCCATAATTATTTTCAATATATTCCTTCAGCCCTTCCCACTCCTCTAAAGTAGGTATTCTCCAGCCTTCAGGAGCAAGGCCTTTCTCACTATTCACTGCATGCCAGTTATACAATAAGCCGTAGGCATCAATCATTTCTGAATCAGAATCAATGCCGTTTGCTTCTTCCTTATCAAATGGATAAATGGAATAAGCGCCCTGTTCCGTGCTACCCCAGTCTTCATCCGACAACCCGGTAGGTATGTCTGTTCCGTCATCATACTTTGTTGTACGCAAATCTTCGGCCATCCATTCTTTCCCATTAATATAAACGGTTTCATACTCATTGCCGTCAATATCCGTGACGGTGCCGGTAGTTCCGTCTTCTACTGCCGGGTCATCGCCGTTGTCGTCGTTTTCTTCTTCTTTCTCACAAGCCCCTGTTATCATAGCAAGACTGCCAATTAATACCAAAGGTAAAATCCAGATTCTTTTTTTTAGTTTCATAAAAACATACATTTTAGAGGTTCAACTATTTCAATTTTCCACCCTCACAATCAGATGTTCATAACATCCAATGACAAGGCCTTCTTTTCGGGAAATCATCCTTTATATAAACAAAGATTTTGATTCCCGTTTATGTAACCATAAAAAAAATTTTACAAACTACCAAATTTAATTTCAGATTCTGATAAATTTACTTACTTTATACGCAAAATATGTCGTTCTGTCAATATTTTTTCACCGCTGCCTGCAAACTGTCTTTTTTTTGGCCAGCCATTGGGGTTCAAGCACTTTTACGGTATCACCGTGTTTTAAAATCTGCTGATTAAGTTCAAAATTGGGCCCCACATTGATGGAAATACGGCATTCATTGTCATTGTCAATCAGCACTTTCTGGGAATTGTGCATGGGTAGTGTCTTGATGTACTTTCCCTGCGTCGGGGTGTAAGCCAACACAACGGTCTGCACCGCTACAGCACAGCGCAGAAAACAGCCTGCCCGTGCATGCAGGATGCCAGCCTACGCCTTCACGCGGGGTGCACCTGTCAAATAAAACCACCAACCACCTGTCAGGTCTTCCATATTTACAGTTGAGGAAGGATGATTATGTTGTAACAAGTAAATAATTTGATGATTTGACCGGTGTTTGAGCAGCCAAAATCATTTAAATAAAAAAAGGATTCAGCTTAAAAAACGCTGAATCCTTTGTTATTTTTTGCTCCCCCTCTAGGACTTGAACCTAGGACCCCCTGATTAACAGTCAGGTGCTCTAACCAACTGAGCTAAGGAGGAATATTATGTTTTCCGGAAATTTTCTGTTAAATACTTCCGAAATAATGGATGCAAAAATAAATATTTTTTCTAATTTTACAAAACAAAACACAAAAATTTTTTGATATGTTAAAAGTTATTGGAATTGGAAATGCCCTGGTTGACATTATGACCAGGCTGGATGATGATAAATTTTTGGATGACAATCAATTGCCGAAAGGCAGTATGCAGCTTGTGGAGGCTGATAAAAGTGCTGAATTGCTGAAAGCTGCTGAAAGACTTAAAAAGCAACAGGTAACCGGTGGTTCCACTGCCAATACCATTCGCAGCCTGGCCAAATTAGGGGTTGATGCTTGTTATATAGGCAAGGTTGGCAAAGATGAACTGGGTGATTTTTATGAAAATGAAATGAAGGCCTATGGTGTTAAACCACGTATAATGCGGGATGATACTCCCACAGGTCTGGCTTTAGCCCTGGTAAGCAAAGACGGCCAGCGAAGTTTTGCTACACACCTTGGTGCAGCCATTGCTCTCACGGCAGATGATCTTAATGCAGATGATTTTATGGATTACGATATCCTTTATCTCGAGGGATACCTGGTACAAAATCATGAACTACTGGTAAAGGCTGCAGAAATTTCCAAAAAACACAAACTTAAACTAGCCATTGACCTGGCATCATATAATGTTGTGGAAGCTGAAATTGATTTTCTGAAACCATTTGTCCGTGACCACGTGGATATCCTTTTTGCCAATGAGGAAGAAGCTGAAAGTTTTTTCCCCGGCAAAAAGCCTGAAGAAGCAGTACTTGCTTTCTCAGAAATGGTAGAAACCGCCGTTGTAAAAATCGGACCCAAAGGTGCATTGATCCACAGGGGAGATGAAAAAGTGCTGGTAAAAGGCCGGCCTGCTAAATGTATTGATACAACCGGAGCCGGGGATAATTTTGCTGCCGGATTCCTGTATGGATTATCGGAAGGTTTCTCACTGAAAAATGCCGGTGACATAGCAAACCTGCTTGGTGCCAATGTTATTGAAGTGGTTGGGACCAGTATGGATGATGCCAGATGGGGCAACATTAAAAAGGAGATCCGGAAAATTCAGAACGCCTGAGGTTTTTATGATGCAACACCTTGCGTGAGGGCGGCGGCCGGCAGCCCGTGTGCTGCCCTGCGAATGGTGCTGTGCTGCGGGCAGAGCGACAGGGGCTGTGCCCGGCGTAACGGAGTGGAGACGGGAGCTCCTGACCGCTGCATTACAGCACCCGCAGGGCAGTGCACGGCTAAAGGCCAAAGACCGACCCTTATTGTTTTATCGCTTCTCGCTTAGCGAATTACTCGCTAAGCGAGAAGCGATAACAAATAAGGGGCACGCCCAAAAAAGGATAAAAATAACGGGACGGGTTCTGAAACTATTAAAACCCCGGTGATGGAAATCTTGAAGGAAAACAAATCAGAATAATCCGTGCAGTTCAGCATCAATTTTGTTGACTACGGTTCTCAGGTCATTGGTTTTTCCTGAGAAATCCACATCATCCACGTCAATGATCAGGAGTTTCCCGTCTTCGTAGCCGGATATCCAGGCTTCATACCTTTCATTGAGCCGTTTAAGGTAATCGAGCCTTATGCTGTTTTCGTATTTCCTGCCGCGCCGTGCAATTTGATCAACAAGTGTCGGTACACTGGCTCTCAGGTAAATCAGGAGGTCAGGGGGCTCAACGAGGCTGGTCATTAATTTAAACAGAGAGTAATAATTGTCAAAATCCCTGGTTGACATCAGGCCCATGCTGTGGAGGTTGGGGGCAAAAATAAAGGCATCCTCGTAAATAGTCCTGTCCTGTATGATGTTTTTGCCGCTTCTCCGGATGTCAAGTATCTGGTTAAAGCGACTGTTGAGGAAATATACCTGAAGGTTGAAAGACCAGCGTTGCATGTCTTCATAAAAATCTGTCAGGTAAGGATTGTTGTCCACGTTTTCAAAATGCGGCTCCCATTTGTAGTGCTTAGCGAGTAAGCGAGTCAATGTTGTCTTTCCGGAGCCAATGTTTCCGGCTACTGCGATATGCATAATATTATTAGCTTAATTTCACTTGTCTAAGATACGAAGCTTTTTTAAATATAAAAGCAGTTTAGGGTATTAATCTGTTAACAATTTTTGTTTTACTTGTTCATCACTTACATAAAATAGCTCCCTGCCCGTAAAGGTAAAGTCCTTTGTGTCTTCCATATCGTCTGCTATCAGATTCTCTTTTACCGTGCTGATATTATATGAAAATATTTTCCCTTCCCGGAAATAAATCAACCTGTTTTTATGGCATTCAAATTTTTTTGCAAAAGCAAAGGGCAAAGATTTCTCATAAGCGGCATAATTATCAAATACGATGATGCCTTGTCCCGGGAAACCAAGGTATATGTGTCCCGAATGCTCATACATAATTTCCGGAAATCCGGGGTACATAGTAATGGTACCGGATTTCATGCCCACCTCGCCGAGATGGGTAATGTGTACGAGTTGTTTATCTATATTGTCAAACAACCAAAACCCGCCTCTGGATGCTTTACAAACAGTTGACACGTCATAAAAGTCCAGATCATCAAGCATAAAGGGATCGGTGAGCAGACTTAGATGCTGGTCGAGAAACAAAACTTGATTGGCGGATGCAGAAAACACCACAATCCGCATGGGATCGCTTACATCAACATTTGAGATTTTGCCTTGTACCTGCCAGTCGTATGAAGCAGTCTTTTGCAGGTTTTTGTCATATTTGCACAGCTTATTATCTGTCAGTGTATATATATGACCCAGATGATCACTCCACAATTTATCAGCCTGGATGCCGGTTGTGTCATCAACAGGATTTAGCAGCATACATATCATTAGGTTGAGTATAAGCATATGGCTCATGGTGTAAAGATAAAAAAAAGCTGACACCCCAACCCGGATAAACCGGGAAATTCCAAAAAACAAGTTCCAAATGTCAAAAACTTGTCCGGCGTAAGCTTGTCCGGCGGAGAAACGGAGACGGAGAGCGAAGACAAATCCCACTAACCACCTGTCAAATATAACCACCTGTTAGGTATCCCATTATTACAATTGAGGAAGAATAATTATGTTGTAACAAGTAAATAATTGGCGACCTGTTTTTAAATCCAATAGTTTTATTACGCCACTAAAAAAAAAAACTGGTGTTTTCTAAGATCCACCAGCTTCTTTTTTTTGATTTTGCAAGCTAATGCTACGGAGCAATTACTTGTTTTTGTGCATGCCAGATTTGCCATGCATGCAGTCTTTGTGCATTTTAGACTTGTGATGCATTCCTGATTTGCCATGCATGCAATCCTTGTGCATATTTCCGCTGCCATGGCCTTTGTGCATTTTAGTGTCAAAAGCTTTCTTTTGCTCTTCGGTCAGTACGTCACGGATGGCGATGTGTTTTTCCACACGTTTTTTCGCCATTTGACTGCGGAGGTCACTGATTTCATCAATTTTTGCATTGATGGCGTTTTTGTCCGGATCATCAGCGATCATGAGCTTTCTTTTTTCTGCCCGTTTGATTCCCATATCAGCTTTAAGATCTTTTATTGACGAAAAATAATCGGTTTTGATCTCATCGATCTGATCTTCCTGGTTTTCCGTTAAATCGGGAATGTGATCACATGTTCCTTTGTCTGCCCCTCTAGGGCCATCGCCTCGTTGTGCATCGGCTGGTGATGCAGCAAACAAGATTGTAGCGATAAAAATACTTGTAAAAATTGCTTTTGTTTTCATAATAATTCCTTATTTTGGTTGTCTGTATCCTTTGATGCATTTTCTTTGTAAAGGTTTAAAAAAAAGATTATGGAAATTCCAACCATTATTTTATTGCTTGGCATACTGGTATTTGCATCGTTTTATTTTAACCGGTTTTTTATCAGCCTGCGGATTCCGAGTGCTTTGTTTTTTGTGGTGGCAGGTGTTATTCTGGGGTTATTTGTTGATGTAGAGAGTTATTTTGGCAAGCTGGGTGGCACATTTGCAGCCATTACCCTCAATGTAATTATTTATATGGTGGGAAAACGGTTTAATTTTAAAAATATCCGCCGTGTGCCTGGTAATTCATTGGTTTTTACCCTTTTTAATGTTGTGATAGGCCTTGTGCTTGTTACATTGGCTGCCCGGTTTATTGCCAATATGAGCTGGGTCTCTTCAATTTTTCTCGGCTTTGTATTGAGTGGTACTTCCTCAGTTTTGATAGTACCGATCATTCAATCATTGCGGCTTAAAGAAAAAAGCCGGAAAATTCTGATATATGAATCATTGCTTACCGATATTATCTGCCTTGTTGGTGGCTTGTTGTTTTTCGATTTTATATGGCAGGAACAAATGGGAAATCTGCCAATGGGCGGGTTTGTTGCCAAATCGGTATTGTTTGGCCTGCTTAGCGGATTTGTTGCCGGTGTTTTGTGGATATTGGTGCTTCGTACCCTGCGGTATGTAAAAAACACGATGTTTGCCAGCCTGGCTTTTATTCTTATACTGTTTGGTATCAGCGAAACGGCTGGGTTTAATGGTGGCTTTGCAGTACTTGCTTTTGGGATCATGAGCGGGAATATCAATCACCGGCCTTTCAAAAACTGGTTTACCGAAAAGGTGACAGAAAAAGCCCGGGAATATACCCGCAATGAACAAAGCTTTTTCGATGAACTGCTCATGCTTATTCAGGCTTACTTTTTTGTTTATATGGGAATGAAACTGGAATATTACAGCACCTGGGTATTTTTGGTGGCATTTATACTGGTTGTGATTTTTGCATTGATGCGTTGGGTAAGTGTGAAAGCATTCTCATCAAAAGACCTGGATTATAAAGAAATGATCATCATGTCGGTTTTGTCACCAAAAGGCATCATTCCTGCAGTGCTGGTTACCCTGGCTTATGAAATGGGTGTTATTGACGGGCTTGAGCTGATGCAATACGGGTATGCCATTATCATAGTGAGTTTGATAGTGGGGTCAATATTGATAAGCATTGCCCGTAAGGACCCTGGCTATTTCAGCCGTATGGGTGGTAAAATGTTGAACACAGGCAAACAAACAAAACATGAATATCCGGATACCATTGAAGAAGATTAAAATTCCCGGAGGTGGCTTACATCTCGTTTGCGGAATCTCTGCTGATGATTTTTACGGCAATGTTATTATTGATACCGGTGCCTCCGTATCTGTTTTTCATGCTGAAACGTTTGCTCCATATTTCACTGAGATAAAACAAGCTGATAATGATGCGCTTTCCTCAGGCATTAATGCCATGATTGAAGGCCACAGCCTTGGAAAAATCTCAGGCATAACCATTGAAAGCCTGCCATTGAATGATGAATTTGCCGGCCTCATGGATTTAAGCCATATAAAAGAGGTGTACCAGGCATA
>JBNJGX010000056.1:0-11459 GCA_051748025.1 Bacteroidota bacterium | reverse complement strand
ATCATTGGATATGCATCAGCTTTCCATGCTAAGTTCAGGCATCCGTTTTTTCAGGGGGTGCCATAAATTCCGGACCCACAGGATCGGTTATGGTTTCATCAATGATGCGATCAATTTCTTTCATGGCATCATTGCTGAGATGCCAACCGGTCATATCATCAATGACATCGAGTTGTGAGGGTTTTCGGGTGCCCCATAAGGCAATATCAGCGCCATGATCAAGCACCCAGCGTACGGCCAGATGTATTACCCTTTTGTGGTAATTCTCCTGAGCAAATTTATCAAGTTTATCAACGGCTTTCAGATACATTTCAAAGCGATCGCCTTGAAATTTGGGATCGGTTTTACGCAAATCGTCGCCATGAAATTCCCTGTCTTTTGACATTTTTCCCGAGAGCAATCCACGACAGATGGAACCATATACCAGCGTTTTGATGTCATTATTTTTACAATAAGGCAGGATATCATCTTCAATATCACGCTCAAACATATTGTAAGGTGGCTCAAGGATATCAAGTTTCGCGTGTTTACGAAAACCATCCATTTCATCCGGATTGTAATTGCTTACCGCTATGGATTTAATTTTACCCTCTTCCTGAAAGCGGGTCATCTGCCTGGCTGTTTCTTCAAAAGGCGTGTTGTGATCCGGCCAGTGAATCATATACACATCAATATAACCGGTCTGCAAGCGGCGCAGGCTGTCATCTATTTCTTTCTGCAGTCGCTCTCTGGATGAATTCCTGAAAGGCTGCTCATCTTTCCAGTCCAGCCCGACCTTAGTAACCAGGGTAATGTTATCACGATTGCCGTATGCTTTCAGTGCCTTACCTACAATTTCTTCAGATTTACCAAAACCGTACACCGGAGCGGTATCTATCAGATTAATTCCCTTATCCAACGCTTTATGTATGGTTTCGATGGATTTTTTCTCATCAGTGCCACCCCACATCCAGCCTCCTATCGACCAGGTTCCTAAACCTATTCGTGAGACATCTTTCTTAATGTTATGAATTTTAGTGGTTTCCATAAGATGTTATTTTTAATGTTTTAACCCTTTTATTAAAATATTTTACACTACATGTTCTCAATGAGTCATACATGTTTTTCCCTGTAAAGACATTTTGCTTAAATAACACCTCACTCTGTCATTTGTTTGCATATTATTATTAAAACCCGGGGCTTTAACGCATTCAGTTTTGATATGAAATCATGTCGCTTTGTACAATTCGGAAAAAAGGAACTACGGCAATTACTCCGCCTGTTTTCCTTCCCCTTATCATCCCTTGAATCGGCCGGCCTTCCACAAAGATAAATGTTTGGCCCTTTATTATTTGATATAATTTCTCCAAAATATGTTTAATGATACATATGGACCCAATTATGACTCCCATAATACCTGAAAGAAACCAGCCAAAAGTTGTGCCACAGAACCAACTTAAATTTTTATAGATTTATCTTCGGCCCGGTATAATATGATTTGATTTTCCATTTTGCAGGATTACAAGCTTGTATTGACAAATGTAATAATTCACTAAAATGAAAATAGGGATATTTATTTGATCATTGGTTTATTTTAGTTCCTTTTATCATTTTAAAGACATGAGTTTTTCCCGTATTATCAAGGATTTTGATTATATAGAGCCCTGGTTTCAGTTGGTTTGTTTTAATTGATTCTCCGTTAAAGTTTTGTGTTTTAATCCATTGTCCAATTGAATTGTAAATTTTAAAAGTTGTGACAACTTCCGGTTTATTGATAAAAATTTCATCTGAAAAAGGATTTGGATAAAGATAAAATGGTGAATTTTCATTAGGAACAAACAAAGCATGAACATTAATATTACTGTCCATTACTACTATTTCCTTTTCCTGCTGTGAAATGAGATCTTTAGACCATGAATCGAAGCGATAAAAGATATCAGGTTGAGCTTCAATAATAACAGATGTCCCTTCATCAAAACTTAGCGGGGCAGAATATGTAATGCTGTCGTTTACAAGTATCCCCCCTGGGCCCGTAGTATTTGCAGTTAAAATAAATTGTCGTGGAAATATATTAGCTGTTGTATCAGGTGTGCTGTCAGTGTTAAGTGTATAATTTAAAGCATCCTGACCACACAATTCTGCAGAATTAATTATTACAGGAATGTTATTGCCCGGCCCCTCGTAAACAAATTCTACCTCAACATCACAAATATAAACGCTGTCTCCCTGAATAATTATTTCGGGATATAAATAATTGTCTTTGAGCCATGCTCCCGTTGTTTCATCATAAGTTTTATCATCAGCAGTAAAACTTCCTGCTATAAAAACTTCTTTGGGATAAATGCTGGCTTTTAAAAAATCAGGTTGCAATAATGTATAATTACTGGCATCATAACCAACAATGGACATGGAAGAAATTACCGGTATATCCAGGCCAACATCCTTTTGGATAAATTGTCCTGTATTGCAATTATCAAGCACCACAGATTCATTATCAATTACGCCTTCCAATTCTGCATTTGTAATTGTACAATTGAGTGTTCCGTCGTAAATTTTATCCTGGGCTTCAGCATTTATAACATTCAGTTCTTTTGGGAATATGCTGGCAAAAGCAATCTGATAATTAATCACATAATCATTGGCATCTGCACCTGTTAGTTCTAAATCTGTGATATAAACAGGTTTTTCATTACCGACATTTTTGTTATTAAAAAATGCCATATAATTTGTTGTATCAAGCATCACTTCATCCCCTTGTCCAACACCATAAAGTGTTCCAAAATTCAGTATTTGTGCATTGGTTGTAGCATCATAAATTTTGTTTTTAGCTACAATATCTTTAAGGGCAAGAATGGTTTTATTTGTTACTGTCAGGGTCCCGTTAATGTAATTAATGTTGTAATTTTGTAACCCCTGACCTGAAGCATTTGAAGGGATAATTGGATATTCACCTATGTCTGCATCAGGTTCTGCCCCCATACTGAATAAATGGATGCTGTCAATGTAATCAGTGCCGATAAGGCCTGAAACCGTGTACTCATTGCCAGTAAAAATATATTCATCTCCATAATGCTTATTAAAACTGAGGGCTTTAATGTTCAGTTCTGCCGGATGTATTATCATACTATCCGTTGCATAGCCCTGATAATTTTGTTCATCAATGGTAACTTCAACAAAATAAGAACCTATGTTGACAGGCAAATCGGTATTCCCATCGTATGTGATGGTATAATTTAGCCCTTGGGGAACAGTTGCCACACTGACAGATTTTTCAGTATTATCATAATAATGGATTAAATCAGATATGGTAATCCCTGCAACAGCTTTTTTAACATACATTTCAACCGTTCCATTCACACTGTCGTAACAATTATCATCAAAGGGAATAAAAACAATCTCAGCATTATAGATGCCTGAGTTATCAGGCACAGTGGATGGATAAGTGAATACGAAAGTCCCGTTAACACTTGCATTGCCTCCGTTAAGCTCAGACATTGCCAACGAGTCTCCATACGTAATTGTATCGGCAATTGGCCACTGAAATATCACAGGTGTGGAATAATTTACCGGAACATTTACCGTACTGTTGAGCGTATTGTAACAGGATGCATTATCCGGCAGAAAGCTTACTGCGGCTGTAAAATCGCCTGCGCCTGCAGGTATTGTATCCGCATTGCTAAAAACAAAATTGCCGGGGACATTTGCTGAGCCACCGGTTAAATTTGAGGCTTCCAGGCTTTCACCGCAAAAAATGGAATCAGCCACAGGCCAGTCGGTGATTACAGGATCAGACATATTTACTGTAATACTTATGCTATTACAGGCAGAATCATAACAGGCTGCATTGTTTGGAATAAAACAGATGTCTGAATCAAATGTTCCTGCATTTGGTGGTATATATGCACTGTCCATCAGGATAAAATTTCCCGGAATATTGGCATTCCCACCAATAAGTTCTGCCTGGGAGATTGGTTCTCCGCAAAAAATATCTGTGGCCTGAGGCCATTCTGATATCACCGGAGATGTGATGTTAACCAAAACATCAATGGTATCGTTGACAGGGTTGTAGCATCCTGAATCAATGGGTATGAAACTGACCACAGCTTCGTAAATTCCTGCCTGAGGCGGGATGTAGGATGCATCATCAAAAACAAAGTTGCCCGGGACATTTGATACCCCATCAGTAAGTTCTGAATCCTCAAGGCTATCTCCACATGATATGGCAGTTGCAGAAGGCCATTGGGATATCACGGGTGTGGAATAATTTACCGGAACATTTACCGTACTGTTGAGCGTATTGTAACAGGATGCATTATCCGGCAGAAAGCTTACTGCGGCTGTAAAATCTCCTGCGGTTGCAGGTATTGTATCCGCATTGCTAAAAACAAAATTGCCGGGGATATTTGCTGAGCCACCGGTTAAATTTGAGGCTTCCAGGCTTTCACCACAAAAAATGGAATCAGCCACAGGCCAATCAATGATTACAGGGTCTGAAGAATGGACAAAAACCGGAACGGCATTCGTTATTGTATCATAACAATTTCCTTCATTAGGGGTGAATACAACAGTAGCCTGAAAAACACCTGAACTTAATGGTACGCTGTCTGGATATAGAAATGAAAAAACGCCTTCAACATTTGCAGTGCCTCCTGTTAGTGTTGCAGTGCCAAGCTCATCACCACAATCAATGGAATCAGATTCAGGCCATTCTGTTATTTCCGGAGGTGTGCCAATTACCTGAATAGTAATCAGTGTATCTTCAGGTTGAAAACAATAGTTATTATCCGGCAAAAAAATAACAGGAATATGATAAATTCCCGGGA
Organism: Bacteroidota bacterium; assembly: GCA_051748025.1. GTDB lineage: Bacteria > Bacteroidota > Bacteroidia > Bacteroidales > ML635J-15 > JAQIBY01. The sequence goes on along the minus strand of JBNJGX010000056.1, from coordinate 6,657 downwards.
TGTCAAAAACAATATTAAGGGTATCAAATTCAAATATCCCGGAAATCATGCTTTCTCCGCCTGATAAATTTGAATCATCAAGTGAATCCCCACAATTGATTGATGAAGCCATAGGCCATTCTGTGACCGTTTTAAATGATTCCGATGAAAGATAAGGATAACCATCATTTATGATGTCATTGGTGTCAGCAACCCATATGTTTTCAAAATTATACTCTGTAAATGTATTGGTAGCATAAGGAAATGTCATTTCCGCTGTAGTTCTGCCCGAGGCTCCAACAGAACTGTTTTGTTCTGAAGTTGCCATGTCAAAATAGTTACCGCTCATTACAAATCCCGTTCCAGTTATAAAAGTTCCTAAAAAACCAACATCTAGATCAGGATTGCTTTCACCCAACACATTTTTGACACTACCTGTAGAATAACTGTTAATTATCTGACTGTATTGATTCTTTCCACAGAATCCAGCTAGGTTTTCACTTAATAAATCTTCATGATTTTGAATCACATTTCCACGACTATATGAATTAATAATCTCAGATTTAAATAGATCACCAACAAATCCACCTGCAATAAAAGAACCTTTAACTTGACAGTCAGTACTGGATTTTAATATTGTCGAATTATTAGCAATGCCTGTTATACCGCCTATGTTTTCGCCTGATTTGATAATTCCGGTGCTATGGGTTTCATAAAAAATTGAACTATTAGTATATCCTGCAATTCCTCCTACATAATCATTAGGATAATTAGTTAAATATGGACCTATGGTTACATTTGCAGTAGAATACATAATTTTTGAATCCTTAACATAACCAGATATACCACCATAAAAGAGATCACTGCTATTAATAATCCCTTCTGTATGACAATAACAAATTGTAGAATTATCAGTATAACCTGATATTAATCCCTTATAAGAACTATAATTAAATTTAATAATCCCTTCTACAGAACAATTACTAATTATTGAACTTTTGATGTAACCTGCAATTCCACCACTCTTATTGCCTCCTTTAACATGAATTTCTTCCAAATACAAATTAATTATTTTTGCATTTAGTAATGTAGCAAACAAGCCTTGTAATCCAGCAGGTCTGTCAATAAACAACCCAATAATAGCGTAGTTATTTCCATCAAAAAAGCCTCTGAAATCACCACCCACATCCCCGATGGGTATCCAGCCCTGGCCATAATTGTAATAATCTCCGCCGGCGGCACATTCGTCAGTTAAGTCAATATCATTGATTAAAATAAAATGTATATCCGGGTTATCCAGATAATTTCTGACATTGTTCAGATGTTCATGTGTGCTTATTTGATATGGGTCAGAGGCAGTGCCATTTCCACCGGCAAATTGAGCAAGACAAATTCCCGGAATGTAAAAAAATAAAAGAAATATTACTTTTTTAAAGTTCAATCCCATTATTTATAATTATTAGACTATATTGCAAAGATAACAATGTTTTAACTATGTTTACATAAATAGGAAAATTTTTTAAATTGTTCTTCCAGGCATGGAATCACCCATTTCCGTATTTGGCTGCCAGCTCTTTTAATATTTTATACACCACCGGGCAGGTTTTGCTGTTTTTGATGCTGAGCTGAAGTATCTGTTTATAATTGGTTTTGTCGGTGTGGGGGTATTCCCGGCATGCTTTCGGACGGGATTCATATACCATGCAATAATTGTCCGCCATCAGGAAAGGACAGGGCATGCTTTGAAAAACATAATCACCGTCTTCATCCTGTCGCAGGTATTTACTTACCACAGCAGATGGTTTTATTTTCAGGTGTTTTCCCAGGCGGTCAATATCCCGGTCGTTGAGCATGGGTCCCAGGCTGCGGCAACAATTTGCACATTGCAGGCAATCTGTGTCTGAGAATAACTCTGCATCCCGGGTATGCACAAAACTGTCAATTTCCTGCTTACTGACTTTTTTCAATTTGCGGGCAAGCTGTTTAAAGCTTTTTTCGTCCCTTGTTGCCAGCGCGCTTAAATTTTGTAACGATATTTCGGTGAATATATCCATAAGTGCCGTATTTATCGCGTGAAATTTGTGAAACAGATACGCCTGTAATGATGATGATAATGCCAAGGATTTTACGTTCAGGAATCAGCTCTCCAAGGAAAATCCATGAAAAAACAATGGTAAAGACAGGAATGATGTTGGCAAACACATTCACTTTGCTGATGTCCATGTTTTTTAGCGCATACGTGTATAAAAAATACGCGATGCTGCTGGCAAAAATGGCCAGTTTGATGATGGGCCACATCGAATACCAGACAAAACCCGTTGTCATAAAATCACGGTAATCCAATACCAGAAATACCGGGATAAACAAAAATATCCCAATGATGTTTTGATACAACACAAGGTTAAGGACAGAGTATTTTTTGCTTATTTTTTTGATGAGGATAGAATAGGCAACCCCGGCAAACACAGAAGAAAATAAAAACATCAATCCAACAGGTGAAATAATGAATTCTGCATTGGGGCCAAGTACGATCAGGATAATTCCTGCAAACGAAACCGTTATCCCTAACACATTAAAAACCGATAGTTTATCTTTGAGGAAAACGGCCGCAGCAAATGGTGTAAACAGGGGGAGGGTAGAAACAATCACGGCAGCTACCGGTGCTGATACAAGTTTAATCCCGTATGTTTCTCCCATGAAGTAAATAAACGGTTCAAAAAAAGCCATGAGAAAAATAAGGCCCATGTCTTTTATGTCTATTTTTTGAATTCTCTTGCTAATCAGAAGGTATGGAAGCAGGAACAGGGTTGATATAAGCAACCTGAACAGCACAATATTGACCGGATTGTAATGTTCCAAAGCCTGCTTACTCCAGATGAAACTACCTGCCCAAATTAGCATGGCAGCAATAAGGCTTATGTATATTGCCGTTTTATTTTTGATTTTGAACGGTAATTTCATGCTGCGAAATTGGGGAAAATAGGCATATCATCCAATTACTTTTCATTGAAACGGCATAATCAAGATAGTAACTAATCAGGATCAGCATAATTAGCTCCTCACCGCAAAGTCGGAGAGACGCAAAGACACGATAGCACGATAGCATGATAGCACGATGTCAATACTTTCGCTGTCGTAACATCACATTGCACTTTCGTGCCTTCATGCTATCGCCCCATCGTTTCAAATGCGTCTGAATCGTTAAGGTTTTTTTGATATTAGCATTGAGTAGTTAATCCAGATATGTATATCATGCATTTTGTTATCAATATGGCTAATATAAGAAATTAATGTATTTTTGATGTATGGATCCTTTATGGATTGGTATAGCGTTTGGGTTCGGGTTTTTGATCAGCCGGTTGAAATTGCCTCCCATGCTGGGGTATTTGATGGCCGGATTTGTTCTGAATTACCTGGGAGCTGAAAGTGGTCAGGTCATTCAGGCCATTTCTGATCTTGGTATCATGCTGTTGCTTTTTACCATCGGACTTAAACTGAAAGTGAAAAACTTCCTGCATCCTGAAATATGGGCGGGATCAGGTATTCACATGGCACTTTCTACGCTGGGGATTTTTATTGGGGTGTATTTTCTTAGCATGACAGGATTAAAAACATTTAGCGGCATTACATGGGAAACGGCGGTTATCATTGCCTTTGCAATGAGTTTTTCATCAACCGTGTTTGCCGTGAAAGTACTTGAAGACAAAGGTGAATTAGGGTCATTGCATGGAAAAACATCCATTGGGCTCCTCATCATGCAGGACATTTTTGCGGTTCTTTTTATGGTATTTGCTGCAGGAAAAATGCCCAATATGTATGCCATTGGTTTGCCAGTAGCCCTGATTATTTTGCGTCCGGTAATGAAATATATCCTCAAACACTCAGGACACGGGGAATTACTGATACTTTTTGGTTTTTTTGCCGCAGTAGTTGCAGGCGGAGAATTGTTTGCATTTGCCGGGATCAAAGCCGATCTGGGTGCGTTGGTTATGGGAATGCTTTTGGCTGATAGTTCCAAAGCTGAAGAAATGTCAAAAGACCTGTTGAAATTTAAAGATATTTTTTTAATCGGGTTTTTTCTTACCGTGGGTATGTCAGGGAAAATAACACCCGTTGTGCTCGTTACTTCCTTAATTGTTGTTTCTGCTATCCTGGTAAAGGTCCCCTCGTATTTCTTTATGCTTACACGCTTTAAATTGCGTGCCAGAACAGCTTTTTTGTCTTCACTTACCCTGGCAAATTTCAGTGAATTTGGACTTATTGTTGCTGCCATTGGAGCATCCCAGAATTGGATACCTCAGGAATGGGTGACTATACTAGCCCTGGCTCTTACCATAAGTTTTATTATTGCTGCTCCACTTAACGCCAGGTCTTATTCCTTAATATCACGGTTTCACGATTTTATTGTAAAATTTCAGCGCACGAAAAGGCTTTCTTACGACCAAACCTATGACATTGGAGATGCCGAGATACTCATTTTTGGCATGGGAAGTTTTGGCACCTCAACATACGATGTTTTAAAACAATCATACGGCAGAAAAGTGCTGGGGCTGGATTATGATGAGGACAAGGTAAAACATCACAAAGCACAGGGCCGTCAGGTTATAAACGACGATGCCACTGACATGGATTTTTGGGAACGCATCAGTTTTAGCCGCATTAAGTCTCAACAGGTGCGCGTTGTGATGCTTTGCATGGGAGATCACAGTTCAAACATGTATGCCCTCGAACGTCTTAAACGCATTGATTACGAAGGCATGATTGCGGCAACGGCCAATTATGATGATGAAGTGGAAGCATTGAAGGACAACGGTGTACCATTAGCTTATAATATGAAAGCTGAAGCAGGGGCCGGATTTGCCGAACATGTTTGCCAAAGCCTTTGCAACGTTTACCCGGATGAAGTACAATAGACAACGTGGCGTTTAATGGTCTAATTTCAGTATAAAAACGCTTCGAAAGAATAAGGTAATACCAAGTTGCGTCCTAACGTGTAATATGTAATATATTTATTGATAATTATGTCAGACTTATTCGGGGGCTAATACATACACAACAAACGGGTTTAAAGCGTAATAAGTTAAATAATAATTACAGGCAGATAATTACAAACATGACTTCTTCAAATGTAAAAGGTTACATATGATACATTTTCCTCCGGAATATGGACAAGCCAGGGCTTAGAATTCATTGCTAAAAAATTATTTCATTACTGAAAATCGCCTGACTCCAAGCTTGTTGCCTGTCCGGATAGTCAGATAATAAATTCCGTTACTTAATCCATTCACACTAATTTTATCCGTATATGTACCTTTTGTAACAATTTGACCACTGCTGTTGAAAATGCTATATTTTGCGCCGGATACATCTTTATTAATTTTGATGTAAGTATTGGCGGGATTGGGGTAAAGGCTAAAATTAATCCCGTGCAGTGTGTTTTCATTTATACCGGTTTCAGATGGATAAACCGTGTTTTCCTGAGCAATGAAATCAATTTCATAATTTTCATTGCTTTCTGTCTGGAATTCAGCTGATGTCCAGTTCTGAAAATCCAGGCTGGTTACATATACTTCAAGATCAGTGTATTCGGGTACATTTTCAAATCTATAACTGCCGGATGGTCCTGTAGAGGTTACTCCTAGTATGTCATCGTTATGTGGATGATACAATACCACAGCTTCATTTTCCAATGGATTCAATTCATCATTTCCGGCATCTTTGAGTACATTGCCATAAACAATATTACTGCCTGTATTGGGATAAAGAGTAGGATGATGCAACCTGGCAAATACAATATCGTTGCCATCAACTAATAATTGATTTGAATTTTCAAAGGTCAGGGCTTCATCGTAATAAAATTTTCTAACGGTATTCCCAAATTCATACTGAAGGTTATTATATGATGTACTGTCAATGACAGAACTTAACAAATATGCCCCAGGTTCAAGGTTTTGAAATTCGCTGAGCCCAAAATTTGATACATGACTGTATGAGTGGTGAACCGAAGATTCAATATTGCCGGGGGTCTCAAGTTTGTATAAATCTTGTTTTGCATGGGAACTGGCAAAAAAATTAAACCCTGGACCATAACTTAACACACCGACGATTTTTGGTGCTCCCGTGCTTGATGTGAATGCCAGATGTTCATAATCATCCATTCCTTGTATAGTGGTACAAGACATGTTAGTGCTTGTAATACGGTAATTTCCTGGAGGATAATCACTTCCTAAGCTCATAGCATCGCCTGTGCCCAAAAAGGATTCGGAGCCTTCCACAGCATTTCCCCGTGTGATATAATATATCACTCCATCTTCGCTGTCATCAATCAGAAATTCACCAGTTTCACCAGGGTTCAGTATCCCATCTGCAGGAATTTTGGTTACTGTGTGTTCGGGCGGACTTGGCATTTCGGAAACAGATATATAATACATACTGTCACAACCATATACTGACTGATAATTTGCTGTGTAATCCCCTGCTTCGTATATGATTTGTCCCTGCCAGAAAAGGCTGTCGTCAGTGCATAGTGTGACATGACGATCCCAGTATTCATACACCGGCAATATCTGAACATTGATTGTATTGATAAGGCTGTCCAGTCCTGAAATTGCTGTATAAGTATATGCTCCGCTTTCTTCAACTACTATGCTTTGTGTTGTATCTTGGGTATTCCAGTAA
>JBNJGX010000055.1:0-11470 GCA_051748025.1 Bacteroidota bacterium | reverse complement strand
ATTGTACAAACTAAGCATTGAATTAAGCATACTTTTCATAAAAGATTCACTGCGTGTTCCGCTAAGCATGGCCATCAGTTCATATATATTGACTTCATTTGTAGAATCAATTTGATCAGCAATTTGTTTTAATGTATATATCTCAAATTCAAGGGTGATAAGATTTTGTTGAAAATCGTTGATCCTTTGAGTTATCGAAGTATTTCCAAAATCTGCATAAGAAGGTTTACGTGACATGAAATCAGAATTATTCTGAAATAATGCCTGATTGCTATTTTGAAGTTTATTCAGTTCTTTCTCTGTAGAATCCATTTGATTCATGACAATATCCAGTTGATTGTCAATATAGCTGATAATATTATTAGCCCCTTCTTTCTTTTTTTCAACATCATATTTCAAAAATTCTGAACTAATTGTATTAACCACATCAGCGGTTTTTTGTGGGTTTTTATCAGTGAATGATATCTTGATGGTACCTGCCGAGTTGTTTAGAATATTTATATTGAGTCTTTTAGAATATTTATCAATAATGCTTTTTGTGTCATTGATGATAAAATAATATCCCCCTTTTTTGAATTGGTTTTGATAAAAACTGATCTCATCATAGTCTGATATACTGAGTTTTATTTTTCCACCATTAACATTAGTCCACTGATTTGGCACAAGTGTATATTCATATTCATTGTTGTTTAATTGGTAGGATAATCCAATATTATCATTAAAATGCACATCAATAGGTGTATTCTTCAGATTATCATTTGAAATTTGATAATTTACTTCAAAGGGTGAATTATGGTATAATTCAAATGATAAGAAAGTCCCTTGTCGAAAGTATGAAACTTCCAGCGGAAGTAAAGATAAACATCTTTTAAGAAATTCCCTGGAACGCAAGAGTTCAATAACAGGGTCCAGGCCTTTTTCATACATATCGTCTATCCCTAAAATTTCATTGGTTTTATTTTGTGTACGTACCTGTATGACAGAAGTTGCCTCGTAAGTTGGTGGGGTGTATCTCAGGTATAGGAAACCGATAATGAAGGCAATAACCAGGTTGATTCCAATAATCCAGATATTTTTCTTTACCACTTTAGCAAAAGTGAAAAAATCGAATTTCTCATTTATGATTGGTATGTTTTTGTGATTCATAAGCTATTTAGCAATAAAAAGACCGTAAACAGTAAGGCCTGTTGTCAAAAGTGTAAGATAAGGACTAATTTCCGTTAATATACGATTGACGTATTTAGGCTTGCTTTCAATATAAATGATATCATTTGCTTTTAATAAGATATTACTTCCCTGTAATTCTTTTAGGTGAGAAATATCGTAATAGTACACTTTTGGGTTACCTGAAGTGAGGTCTCCCCTGATTAATTTAATTTTATATGCTTTACTGATATCACTGATCCCCCCGGATTGTGCGAGTGCTTCAATTAATGTAAGGTTTTCTGAGGGGATGGTAAGAACAGTTCCTTTTGTTCCGCCGTCCTTAAAAATGATGACTTTGCGGTTTGTAACTTCAATCAGGACAAATGGTTCTTTATAGTATTTTGCATATTTTTCTTCTAAAAATTTTTCGGCTTCACGGATGGTTTTTCCGGCGATCTTTACCCTTCCCAAGGTGGGGAGTTTCATTAGTCCGTCATATTCAACAAGGTATTGAAGTCCTTTTTGTCGTTCTTTGTTGCCACCACCGCCCGAACTTCCTCCAAGGCCTACCAGTGCAAATCCCTCATTTGTGGTAATGCGCAATGCCAGTTTATCAAATGGTTTAATGCGATATTCTTTTTCGTTAGGTTTAAATTCGGATAATGGATAATCATTGTTGATCTGAAACATCTCGGATGGACGGAGTGTACGGCATGATTGCATGCCAATAAACAATGTCACCGAGATAAAAAGAACAGCATAATTTTTTATTAGCTTTGGCATAGTTCATTCTTTGTTTTGGCAAAAATACGAAAAATGATGGAAGTATTGTTTGTTTATTTCAATAATTGGTTGTAAAGGGTTTTCATATCATCTACCAACCTTGTATAGTGAAAATTATTTTTTACAAAATCCCAACCTGCAGCACCCATTTTTTGCCGTAAATTGTCATCATTGACCATGGATGTCAATTTTTCTGTATAATCATCAAGGTTTTGATTTTTTGCCAGCATTGCAGTTTTGCCGGGAATTACAGCGTTTTCTATACCACCGACATTGGTTGTTACCACAGGTGTGTTTGCTGCCTGTGCTTCAATTATGCTCACTGGTGTGCCTTCGTTTACAGAAGTAAGGCATGCAATATCCAGTCCCGGATATACCCTGTCAATATGCTTGATCCAGGATGTAAAAACCACATCTGATCCTGGCGTGTATTCAGAAGAATTACTTATTGATAACCCCAGCTTTGCAGCATGATTGTGTAAATATTTTTTCAATTCACCATCGCCTATGATAAAAGCCTGAATTTTTTTGTGTGTTGAAGCTTTGGTCCTGGCAAATGCATCTAAAAATAACTTATGATTCTTTATATGTGTGAGACGCCCGACAATTCCCATTGCCACTGTGTCATCTGCAATTTTATATTTGTTTCTGAATGCCTGCCGTTTTTCATTATGGTTTGTCTGAAATCGTTCAAGGTCAAATCCAAGGGGAATGACATTAAACCTTTCAATCCCGGCAATCTTATGTTCGTTGGCCAGTTCTTGTTTTTGTTTGTCACTAATGGCAATGATCATTGATGTTTTTTTCGCCAGGTTTCTGTCTATTTTTTTGTATATGGCTGTTCTTGCTTTGTTAAAGTATGAATGATAAATATGGCCGTGGTAGGTGTGTACGATCACAGGAATGTTCATCCGGCTTGCAGCAAGGCGCCCGAGTACACCTGCTTTGGTGGCATGTGTGTGTACGATATCAGGCTGCCAGCGTTTGATAATATTTTTGATCTTTTGATATGCCAGGTAATCATTTCTGTAATTGATTTCCCTTTGCAATTCCGGAATGAGAATGGAATGCAATCCCAGATCTTTCAGTATAAAATCTGATGAACCTTCGTGGTTGCCATTTTTACCCCCAATGAGTAAAGTGTCAAATTCGGGTGCCATATATTTGCTCAGATAGGCCACATTGTATGTAGGGCCACCGAGATTAAACCTGTTTATTATGCGTAAAACTTTTGGCATTACATCATTGTTTTTTTCCACCAGTTTTGAAATACCAGCATCGCCCAGATCCTGGCATGAATGTCTCCTGGTTTATTGCTGTTCAGGGTTTTTTTCATTTTCATAACTTCTGATACATTAAAAATACCCTGTTCTTTTAGAAATCCGGGATCAAAAACTTCCTTATCCAGTTTGCCGGCAAGTTCATTCCGGAACCATTTAAGCAAAGGGACTTCGAAACCATGTTTTGGTTTTTTCAATAACCTGTGCGGAATATCTCCGGAAAAAGCATCTCTCAGAATGTGTTTTTTTGTGTTGCCTGATATCTTATAATTAAAAGGAATGCTGAAAGCAAAATCCACAACATGGTGATCAAGGAAAGGTGTTCTGACTTCCAGGCTGTTTCCCATTGACATCAGATCGGTTTTTATAAGCATGTCCTGAGGTAAAACCATGTGCATGTCAGCATATAAAATTGCCTGCATATTCTCAGGTTCTGATTGAATATAATGCAACAGCGCTTCTTTTCTTGCGTTAAAATTTTTCATGTCAATATGGATATCCAGTAGTTTGTAGATGCTTTTTTTGCAGGAAAGGCTGCACCAGTACCAGTAGCGTTCTGCAGCAGTTAGATTCAGGCCGCAAGAAAACCTGTTTAATTGCCGCATTATGTTACTGAAATTTCCATGTCTTGATTGGGGCATTGACCGCCAAATAAAGCCGGTGTTTCTGATCAACCTGTTTCGCAGGTTTTTATCCAGGGCTTTTTGATGCGCAAGGTGTTTGTTATACCCGGCAAAAAGTTCATCTGCACCATCTCCGCTCAATGCAACACGTACATTCCCGGCTGTATATTTACTTAATGTATAAACAGCCAGTGCTGAAGAATCAGCAAATGGTTCATCCATGTAATCAAGCATGTTATGTAAATCATCCAGCATTTCAGATTTACTTACCATAAAACTTGTGTGATCCGTATTGTAATATTTTGCAAGTGTCTCAGCATCTTTTGTTTCATCAAAAAGGGGCTCATCTTTAAACCCTAATGAATAAGTTTTTAGTTTGTCGGTATGTTGTGAGGCCAATGCTACTATGACAGATGAATCTATGCCGCCGCTGAGAAATGCACCCAACGGGACATCCGACAGAAGCCGTCTTTTGACTGATGCATCCAAACGTTTGCGGAGTTCTTTAACGGCATTATCATATGAATCAGCATACATTTTACCTGTTTGCGGTGCAGGTAAGCGGTAATATGTTTCCTCAGTGATGCCTTGTTGAGTAATGATCATGGTTTTTCCCGGCATTAGTTTGTGTACATTTTGCAGCATGCTGTGATTATCCGGAATGTAATTAAGTTGAAAATAGGCATACAGGCTTGCCGTGTCAAGTTTACGTGGTACAGGGTATTCAAGTAATGCTTTCATCTCTGAAGCAAAAGCCAGAAAATCATCGTTTTGATAGTAATACAATGGTTTTATTCCCAAACGGTCACGTGAGAGAGTGAGTTGGCCTTTGTTTGAGTCCCAGATGGCAAGTGCAAAACATCCGTTTATAAATCTTATGGCATCTGTCCCGTGCTTAAGGTATAATTGCAATACCACTTCTGCGTCAGAACTTGTCCTGAATTCAAATCCCTGATGGATGAGTTCTTTTCTGAGTACAGGGTGATTATAGAATTCACCGTTAAAGACTACCGATGTTTTTCTGTCTTTGCTGAGAAAAGGTTGGTTGCTTTGTTCGCCCGGATCTATGATGGATAAACGTGAGTGCCCCAATGTAACCGGACCATTATTGTGGATTTGCTGAACATCAGGCCCCCGCTGTTTTAACTTTTCAACAGCTGATTTGGCGAAAGATTCGAATTTTTCACCCTGTTGTTTAAAGTCAAATACGCCTGTTATACCACACATAATTTTAAAATTATTGGATTTGAAATATTTTACTAAGATACCATTAAGGCACTGCCTGGGCAATCTATTGTTGGATTTTATACCAAGGATTTAGTTTGGTGGGTGAATAGCATCCCTTAAGCAAAAAATCGTTACTTTATTCTAAATTACCTTTGATTTGAAAAAAAAATATCTTTGCCATTGAACACGGTGAGAAAATTTAAAAATAAGGTTTTAGGGGTTAGGTTATGAGATATCTTAACCCCCTGAAAACTAATTTCTAAATCCTAAATCCTTATTATTTTGGATTTTGAACTTTAGCCAGTGATTTCTAAAAACCAATTTTTTAAATTTATCAACCATTTACTACCAACTGTCCTTTTCTTTAAACCAGCCTGCATACATAATGTAATCTTTTGCTATGCGTTCATTCATATCTTTGCTTTGTTCCGGATCAATGTCTTTGATCTTTTTGGCCGGTATGCCTGCATAGACACTGTTTGCTTCCAGTTTTGCATTGCTTAGTACCAAGGCATTGGCTGCTACAATGGTGTTTTCTCCGACAACAGCATTATCAAGCACGGTAGCACCAATACCAATCAACGCGCGTTTTTTAATGATTGCACCGTGAATCATAGCGTTATGACCAATGGTGACATCATCTTTGATATCAACCTTGGATTTTTTATAAAGGGTGTGCATCACTGTGCCATCCTGAATGTTAACCCTGTTCCCAACACGGATAGCATTGACATCACCACGCAGCACCACATTAAACCACAAGCTGCAATAATCCCCAATTACCACATCCCCGATGATTGTTGCTGTTTCAGCAAGATAGCAATCTTTTCCTATTACAGGCATTGTATTTCTTACCTTTTTTATGAGTGCCATAAATTATAGTGTTGTGTTCTAAATAGTGTTTGTCCATAATGTCCAATATTTTCGTTGTAGCTCAAATTTTAAATCCTCGAATACTTTAGTATGCTGCGGTTTAAAATTTTCACACGCCTTAATCTTGAACATTATGAACTAAACACTGACTCAATTGACAGACTCTAAATAATTGCTATTTATTTTATCAACTGCACCTTTTCAGTGAAATTACCTTCCTCTGAACGGATATTAATAAAATACAGCCCCTGAGGGTTGTTCCTCAGGTTTATTTCAATTTGTTTTGTATTGGTAATGTTTCTTTCCTTAATTTTCTTTCCAAGGCTGTTATAAATTGTTAAGCTTGCATCTGTAAGCCCGGTTTTCGTTGATAACTTGATTGTCCCATTTGTGGGATTGGGATAAACCTGTACCGGCCTGGTTGTTTTATCTTCAATCATATCGTTAATGCTTGCACATACTTCAGGGTATATGGCATGATCAACATTGATTCCCCCTTCCCAACTATTTTCATCATAATAAGGATACCATGATCCATCATCCCATTCTTCCCATGCTGTTCCCGGTGAAACATCCCCGTCAGTGTTGGTCATAAGGGCAATGATATCTCCGTCCTGTGGTAAAACTATGCCGGCAAAGAAATCTCCATCCACCTCAACAGGGTCATCAAAAGAAAACTCAAAATAATCCCCCTGTTCAGAAAAGTTGTTGGTAATCGTACTCATGGCAATTTCCCTCGAAGCAAGTGTGGTCCCTGGAGAACCACCTACTTCATCCCATACAGCAATCTCTATGGTTGAAGATGTCCCTTCGGCATGTGCCAGATCAAATCCGAGATTAAAAACATAACCAGTGCCTGTATGCTCAAAATAGTTAGATTTGGCCAGATCACCAAAAGAGTTGTTGCCAGAGATATAACCAGATTCGCCGTCAGTGAGATAGACAGTAGGTGTTCCCGTAAGCGGTTCATTGAGCCATGTGCAATCTTCGCCGGTGCCTTCTTGAGGATTTGCCGTAATATAATTTGTTTCAGTGTGTGAATCTGAATCTCCGCCGCCGCTCACAGAAAGGCTCACATCATAAGTGCCTGCAGTATTGTATGTGATAACCGGATTCTCATCTGTGGAAGAGGATGGGGTTCCGCCATCAAATGTCCAGTTGTAGCTGTCAACAAAGCCTGATGATGTGGAAGTAAAGCTTACGGTTTCCCCTTCGGTTATGCTTTGTGTGTTGGCTGTAAAATCTGCATTAACACCTGTATTATCAGGGTCATAAAAGTTTAAAGATGTTGTGCCTGTTCCGGCAGGATCCAGCCACGGCTGAAGTTTATCATCATTGCTGCTTCCGTTATTGTCCCAGTGATATGAAAATTTGCCGTACAAATCGTATCCACCGGTATTATCACATGCTGCTGTGCCCCCGGAAAGTGTTCCGGTAACGAATCCATCACTGTTAAAAATGGGGGAGCCTGATGACCCGGCTTCTGTCACACCGTGTCCGTTGTTTGTTTCTGACCAGTAAACACGCCAATGTGCATTGCTGGCACCTACACTCTCGTTATAAGTATCTGTTTGTAAGGAACTGACATATGTGGATATTTTTTTGATGTCCCCTGAAGGATGGTGTATGGAAACCCCATTGCCACTGGATACTGTGCTTCTGTCCCACCCGTTATATACAACATTGTAATTTGACGGAGGTGTTTGGTTTAATTCAACCAGCAAAAAATCAGAGCCTCCATCCAGGGGAGCTGATGAAATATAATCACAACCTGTGATTGTATTGGGTGATGGCTCACTGATGCCATTGCTGCAGCCGCTTGATTCATAGTTGAAATAGTAATTCCAACTGCTGTAATATGAGGTGCTGACGTCTCCGCCACAATGATACGCAGACAAGAAATAGGGTGTTCCGTCTTCATTTGTGTTGTTCACAAGGGTGCCCGTGCAATAATATGAGTAACTCCCATCATAATATAATATTCTTGCTACGCCTTTTTTCTGATTCTGCCAGTTATCTCCTTCAGAGCAATTTATGTTTACCTGGCACGGGTCTGAAGCACCAAAATCTTTGGTTTCGCGGTATGGATCCGGTGCGTATCTGAAAATGTAATTGACATGTTTTATGTTGATTTCTGCTTTATTGACAAATTCTTTATTTGCTATACCATCAATTTGCCTTGGACGTGGGGAAATATATTCCAGGATCAGGCTTTCTCCGTAAATCATTTCGGTTGAAAAATAAGTGCCGCTGGCAATGTTTTTATGGTTATACGCTCCTAGGGTTTGAACCTTATCAGGGCTGTAAATGAATAACCGGGACCCATGCGGTAGATCAAAGGCTTCATATATAAGGGATAATGCCTGTGCATTTTCTGATGTGATTTTCAGCCGCCATAACCTTCTGCCATCTTTCAGTATATCCCATGATCCGGCGTTGTCCATATTTATATCAACATCAATTAGCTTGCCTATGACTGGTGGTAACCCGTTTTCTTCATTTTGAATGGCTTTTTTCCTGAGTTGTACCATATCAGGGCCTCTTAATTGTATGTGATCAATTTCTGTATCGGGGTTTTTGTGTTCATAAGTCCATGGTTTGCCCCCGTAGGATATCTGAGAAAACACCTGAAACCCTGTTAAAAAGGATAATATGACTACCAATAAAAAAATGTAAATAGTTTTCATAATGTGCTGGTATATTTGTTTCAAAGTTAATAAAAATAGAAACTTAAATAAAATATAGTTTTAAAATGTTACCAATTTGTAAGCCAATGTTGAAAAATGTTGTTTTACATTGGGTTTTTTTGTGAATATGCCATAGATTACAGAGCCTGTACCTGTCATGATGGCAAATTCAGCACCTGCCTTATAAAGTTCATTTTTAATATTCCGGAGTGAAGGGTAGGTGTCAAAAACATAATCTTCAAACTTGTTTTCAATTGAGTGTTTCCATTTTGACAAATCAGTTACCTGCAGTTGTCTTAAATCATAACCGGCTGCATGAATGGGCGTTTTTTTAAAGAATTCCCCGGTGTTGATATGAATGTCAGGAAAAACCAGCAGCAGATGTTTTCCCTCCAGGTTGATATTGATATTTTTTGTGATTTCCCCCCTGCCTTGTGCAAAAACCGGCCTGTTTTTAATAAAAAACGGGCAATCACTGCCCAGGCGCAAAGCAAATTCCATCAGTTGGGCATCATCCAGGCCAAGCTTAAATTGCTTGTTTAAATTACTCAGGCAAAAAGCAGCATCTGAAGAACCGCCACCCAAGCCTCCTCCTGGTGGTATCAGTTTGTGGAGGTTGATTTTTACAGGCGGAATGTCATATGCTTTATGGAGTGTTTTCCATGCTTTGAATACCAGGTTTTCTTCAGGTGCACAGGGAATTTTGATGCCTGATAAATTGATTGTTGTCCTTTTTTCAGAAGGAACAACTTCGAGGATATCATACAGAGGAACAGGATAAAAAACGGTTTCGATATTGTGATATCCGTTATCCTGTTTGCCTGTGATGTACAGTCCTATGTTTATTTTTGCGTTTGGAAAACTAAGCATAAAAAAAGCCTTGCATTTTTAATACAAGGCTTAAAATTAAAAATTAATTATTCGGATAACTGAATTTTTTCATAATGGGTAGTGTTGTCTGTCCTGGTTATTTTTAAAAAATACATGCCGGCTGCATATTTTGACAGGTTGAGTCTGGTTTTGACATCAGAAATTTCCTGATGCAGAATTTTCCGGCCTGTTTGATCAGTTACCTCAATATGTTTTATGTTTTTAGATTCAATATATACAATGCCGCTGCTGGGATTTGGATACAGTTTATATGCTCTGGTATTATCTCCGTCAATGCCCAGGATGCCATTGCCGTTTACATTGACATAAGTTGAGGCTGCATCGGTGGAGGTGTGGGAAATATTACCTGAGTAGGCACTATCAGCATCGGGTGAAAATTTAACATATATTGTTTCACTAAGGCTTTCGCCTTCATATGGGATGGTTAATCCGGAGTTGAAACCAGTGCCGCTGCTCAGTGATATTTCAAAATTGTCAGGGCTGGTTATAACAACATCATCAGTGAGATTTTCCCCGGTGAGTTCATATGACAATTCTGCCGATTCACCTATTTCAACATTGCCGAATCCCAGATTATCAGGATTTACAGTAAGGGTGGGCATATCAAGGCAGAAGGCGATGCTGGCTTCCTCTCCAAAATCATCCTGAATCATGCCATATTCTTCTGAAGTTTCAAGGTTTGTAACGCTGGCATAGCCGGGGTCTGACCAATATCCGCCTCCCAAACCATCGCCATAGCTGTCATAAATGGTAAATGTATAGCAACCGGCTCCAAGACACCAGTCATAATAATGATGGGTTTCTTCTGTCAGGGGACCATTGCTGTACAAAACATTACCCGTGGAATCCACTGTAAGTTCCCATGATGTTTCATCGGGATAGGCATCTGTGAGCAGATCAAGTTGTACGGTTTGCCCGACAGTAATGTGGATTTCCTGTTCCATGGTGTTATCACTGACATCCATATCTGTGCCTCCATTTGGCCCTTCAATGTATGCCGTCATCATGTCAATCCCTTCAGGGAAAATGGCCTGAGGAAATTCTACCTGTGTTGTTTCATCTTCTAAGAGGTTTCCTGTCCATTCAAACTCATCAGAAATATTTCCATATTCATACCCGACAGTTAAGCTTGTCAGTGGATTTGTGTCATTGTTTCTGATGGTAATTGTGGGGATAAATTCGAGTACATTACAATTGGTCTCTTCCGGCGAATCAATGCTTAATAAGGAGACATCGCCGCCATAAACACGAAAGCTTTTCTCCAGCGTATCATTAGCGGGATATTCATCTTGTTCACCATTGGGGTCACATGCCCATGCTTTGAAATTATATTCTCCTTCTTCGAGGGTAATTTCCGGAAAAAATACGGTATCTGAATCGAAAGTGTTGAGCGAGCCTGACCAGTCAACATTAACCGGTGTCTCATTGTCAATCTGGTAATTAACGGACGCGGATGTCATTTCAAGTTGTCCGAGGTTCCGGATTTCTACTTCAGGCTGGAAGGTAGCATCATCAATAAATATAAGGTCTGAAGGTGTGTTGATGGCCGATAATTGTACATCATAATCGTTGTCGCTGGGTATAATTTCAAGTGTTCCAATGAATGGCTGACGGTTTTGTTTTGTTACAACCACATCACAAGTAATAACATCATTGATGGGGTCAAAAGTTAGTTCAGCAACACCACTGTTATCTGCCATTTTTGCATCAAGCAGCACACCATTGTTGCTAATAGCTACATATGCCCCTTCTTCTGTATTTACAGTAAGAGATGCTGTTCCCAGGGGTTGTGTATCCACATAATCGACAGTTAATAAAGTAGGCACTCCCATGTATGGCATGAGAGACGGATCCCCCATAACATGGTATATTTCCCAGTAATATTCTTTATTTGATGAGGAACTGCTTTCAACAGCGAGGTTTCCCACGTAATTCATTTGGGCTGTAGTGATGTATGGGT
>JBNJGX010000054.1:0-11501 GCA_051748025.1 Bacteroidota bacterium | reverse complement strand
AATCGCTTGTGTTATTAACCAAATCTAACTCAATCCAGTCATATTTTTTGTATTGCTCTGCATAGGAGCGCTTTCTAAAAGGCACAGGATAAATCCTAACCCAGGTCCCATCTTCTTTAAAACCCGCGGTACAAACCAATTCATCATATTTTGAAGAAATGGTTGGATACGTTTTAACGGTTATGAGCACTTTGGTTTTTGCCATCAAATATGTTTTAATTCATAGGAAAAACCATCCATTTTAGAAATGGATTCCGCTAAATGCTTTCTGTGACATTGATGTATGTTTGCCTCAAAACAAGTAAGGGCAATGCGTTTTTTAATTTTTAATAATGTCAGGATTTCTTCTTGCTTTACTGTTTCTTTCGAGAGGGTGTCTGACTTGTATATTTCAAACAATTTATCGTAATCATCCTGGGTGTTTAATTCCTGTCTTTTATCTGATTCAATGCCAACTTCCGGAATGTGGATATAATCAATGCCAACCCCTTCACAGGCAGTCTTTAGTTGTTTTTTGCTAAAACCGTATTTCATACTAAAAGGGATCTTGCGCACATCACATAGAACTTTAATATCGTTTACAATTAACTTGTTAAGGTATTGTTCCAGCGAAATTCCTTCATAGCCAATTGTAAATAAAACCGTTGTGCTTTTAACCGGCTTTTGATTTTTTACTTTTTCAATTTCTTCTTCTGTTAACATATTTTCTGCAATGGTACTGTTAATGGCAAAAAACGGATATTGACGATAAGTAAGTGAAATTAATTCATCTTTGTTTAATGAGCCATATTGGTTTTTAAGGTTTCGTAAAGCGGCTTTATCTTTAGTTTTTAATGTTTCAAAGTAATCATTTTCATCAATTTTTTTCCAATATTTTATGGATGGCTCTACCAATTTATATTTCGCCATGGTGTTTAAATCGGCATTGGCCTGGAACGAAAAACAGCCAAATTTATAAGGCACAAAATGGAAGGATTTTTTCTCCTGCCCTCTTGCCAATAAAAACAACAACTTCTGCAGGCTCATTTTATCTAACTGATTGTCAAAAACCTGCAACAATGATAATAATATTTTTCTGCGATAGTACATAATACAAATTTACAATTATAAGAACACTTATTGTAAATTATTTGCATTGTTTTTTTAAATCCGCTTGTTTTTATTGGCGTTATTATGGCGTTAATAAGAAACTACATAAAAAGGAACCTGCACTCCTTGGTTTATCCTATCACGCAAGATAAAAAAATTATGTGACAAACACAGGATGGTATGTTTTCGCGCTTTATGCCATTTGTTAATCCTTTCGCTGGAGTTTAGCAAATTTTGCTTGCAGGGTTGGCTTTTTGGGGTTTTGCCAATGTGTCTTACAGCGCAGGAACGGTGGGCGTTTGCATCTTCACAGGCTTTTTTTTCATTGCTGTCATGCCGTCTCAAACCATTCCGGATCACTGCCTGCAGCCTGCCAAAAAAAGAAACTGTCTCAGCAATTAACACCCACCTGTTTAAATCTATTTGACATTCAGGTTGATATATTAAGGATATGATGCATAACTTTGTTGTCAAAATAAAAAGCAGCACATTATGCCAACGAGAAAGTTGCCAAATACGGATAAAATGCAATATGATGCCATGAAAACGGCCATAGACATGATCCGGACTTTTCCCGAAAATGAACGGGCTGTCAGTAAAAAAACCTGCGATGAACTGTTAGCAACATTCTCACGTTTTGAACAAATATACAAGAGCCGTGAAAAATTAAAACACAACAACGAATACAAAGCCTTACATAATAAAGCCCGCCTCTATATCAGGCACTACCTTCAGGTGCTGATAATGGCAGTGGAAAGGGGTGAATTACCTGCAAGCAGCCTTGCTTATTACGGGCTGAAACCGGACACCAAACAATTGCCACGGCTGAATTCTGTTAAACATATCCTTGATTACGGACAGGCATTGTTCGAAGCAGATGCAAAACGCATCCTGGATGGCGGAAAATATGTTACCAATCCAAGCATAGCAGTGGTAAAGGTATGGTTTGAAAAACTTGTCAACGCACAGGAAAACCACCGGGTACAAGCAGAAAAATTCAAACATAACAAAGCATTTTTCAACCAGATACGCCATGAAGCCAAAATATGCATCAGCAAAGTATGGGACGAGATTGAAGAAGCATATGGTCACCTGTCCCCGGCAATGAAACGCAAAGCGGCTGCCAAATACGGGGTGGTATATGTAGATGGCTCAAAAGAACGCAAAGCCCGTTCTGCTCCCCAAAACGGCACATTGTTTTCCAGTAGTGATATTCCCGAAGAAGAACCGGAAATCAACAATATAGCAGGCTCAAAACCTCATCCAAAAAAACAAATCACCGAAACAAAAGAAAAACAGGGAAGTATGTTTTATTAAAGTATTTCGCTCTATTCTAAATATCGATTGATTTGTGATTTATAATCTATGTACCTCGTATGTTTCCTACTGTGGTTCAAAAAACGGCGAGAATATTATGGTGGAACCACATAGGCACAGTAGGACACATAGAGTTTCACATAGGATTTATCCATCCGATAACTGGATAAAAACTCATCAACCACAAATATTTTCCATCCCTCTTTACTCTGTCTTCGTTTCAATACGCCGGAGAAGTTTTGAACTTGGTTTTTGGGGATTTATTTTGGATTTGGATTTGGATTTCCTGCCGGCAAGCAGGCCAGGTAATGATCTTCTTTTTCCTGCATCTGTTTCTGTTCATCTTCAGTGGCATCACCATAACCACATAAATGCAATATCCCGTGAATCATCACCCTGTGAAGCTCCCGGAGAAATTCCACGTTGTAAGTTTTGGCATTTTCGCTGACACGTTCGGTACTTATAAACAGATCACCGGATATAATACTTCCTTCGGTATAATCAAAAGCCACAATATCAGTAAAATAATGGTGGTCCAGGTATTTTTTATTGATTTCCAGCAAGTAAGCATCCGAACAAAAAATAACATTGCAAATACCTGCATCTTTGTTTTCATTTTGAATGCATTGTTGTATCCAGGCAGCCGTTTTTTTCTGACTAAACCCGGGCATATCAACATCTTCATTAAAAAAATTAATGCTCATCACTGGTTTGTTTTAAGCAGATATTCCTTGTATTTTTCTTCGTAAAAACGGGTCATTCTTAACCGCGAAAATTCAAGCAATTCATTGAATGATTCTTTTTCCTGTGCTTCTTTAAAAGCTTCTTCGGGGTTAGATATCTTATGATGCCTGGCTTCTTCGGATTTGCGTTCTTTGTCAATTTCGCGTTCAAATTCGCTGCGTTCCGCTTCGAGCATCCGTGTGACTATCTGCTCTTGTCTTTCTAACAGATCAGGTGTAATGTTACGGTTTATAAGGTCATTTTTGCTTTCTTCAAGCATCTGATTAATTTTCTGCAGCTTTTTTGCAGATTCCGGATCAATGGATTGCTCAGACATGATGTCATTGATCATTTTTTGCATGATCTCCTGTTCTGCCAGCATTTTGGAAATCTGTTTGCTCATTTGTTTTTGTCCCTTTTTTCCGCCGGGCTTTTGCCCATTTTTCATCATATCAAGCATCTGCTCAAGTTGCTTTTTCAGATTTTGTTGCCTTTTCCGCATTTCCCCCATCTTGGGTTTTCCTTCGCCGGGTTTATCACAGGAACCACCTGAACTACCCATAGAGCTCATTTGCTCCTGCATATTGTCAAGGGCTTCGGACAACAAAAGCGCCATATTATTGGCATGCATCATCACCATTTGCTGGGATGTACGTACATTTTGTAAACGGTTATCTTCAATGTTGTTCATTACTTTTTCCATCTCACTAAGTATGCTTTTCCTTTCTTCCCTGACGATATTCCCCACCTGAGGCACACGTGAACTCAGCGCAATAAGGGAATCATTGATAAGGTTAAAAGACCGTTTAAGTTTACCCTGGTCAACGACAATTTCTTTAAAACGCGGGTCACGGCTGTTGATGGTGGAAAATTTATCTATAAGGTCTTCCTGGTCGAGGGAAAACTGCACAAGGTTATGCAACAATTGCTTAAGGTCTTCGATGTTTTCACTTGCCTGAGACATCATGTTTTGTTGCATCATGCTCATCAGGTCTTCACTCAGCTCTTTCATTTTTTCAGAGCTGTTTTCCTGTTGTTCAGATGCATCGTTCGGCTTGTTTTCATCCAGCATGTCACTTGATTCTTCCATACCCTCCTGAATATCTTCAAATTCTTCTTCAAAATCCTCCATGTCCATCGGCTCTTTCAGTCCTTCATTTTTTTCCAGTGTTTTTTCATAATCTTCTTGCATCTCTTTCATTTCTTCTTCATGTGCTTTTTGCTCTTCTTTAAGCTGCTCTGTGTTTTCGGGGCTTTCTTTGGATTTTTCGCTGAGTTCTTTATGCTTTTCGCTCAAATTATCCAGCTCATCAATGGTATTTTGTAACCGCTCTTCAACTTCCATGCGTTTCAGCATTTCCATGTTATTATCAAGCTGCTTTTCCAAATCTTCGTAAGACATATCAATATCATCTATCAACTCATGCATATCATCAGTTTCGTTGTTTTTCAATAACTCTTCCAGTTCTTCGAGCATTTCACGCATCTCATCATCCATTAGGTTTTCAAGCAAATCCTCAATTTGTTTTTGCTTATCCCGTATATTTTCCTTTTGCGAGCTGTATGAATCCATCATTTGGTTTCGTTCCTTATTTTCTTCGTTTATTTCCCGCTTAAGGTCTTCAAGGCGTTTCTGTTTTTCATTGATTTTTTCCATGGTTTGCTGACGTTCCCATGAGCTCATGTTTTTATCAATAAGCTTGCGCTGCAAATCTTTAACATCCTTTTGCAAAGATTCACTGATTTTTTTGGCTTCATCAACTTTATTTTCAATCTTTTGATTGGCCTCTTCACTAAGTTCATTCAGTTCTTCGCTGTCAGGAAAACGGAATTCCTGTGTACGGCTACGGCTGGTTTTACTTCCGTTGATGGCATCGTTATCCCCGACTTCAAAATAATATTTGACAGCGTCAACATCTTTATCTTGAAATACACTAAAATCCCAGGCGAAATAAAATTCCTGCGGCGAAAGGTTTTTGTTAAACTTTACCGGTGCTTTTTTCAAGGAGTCGGGATCATCATAAGCATTATACACGAAATTAAGGGACTCAAATCCGTAATCATCGCTGATAACCCCATTGAAATAAAAGATGTTCAGATCTGCACTGTCACGCTTTTCCTGAACTTTAATATCCGGGTACAAGTCAGGAATAATATGAATGTTATATTGCAGTTGATTGTCACTTTCGAAATGTTTGTTTGCCATGGCGATAAAATAGCCTGTACTTTTTACAAGACTTGTATCAGCATTAAAGATAGCCTGATTGCGCTGTGTCTGGAGCACCGAAGAATCTGAAAAAACAATGTTAAGCCGGTCTGTTTCCCGTGTTTTAAACACCCATTCAATATCAGATCCCGCCGGCACATTGATATCTCCCTGATTTTGTAGTTCCTGGGACGGCTCATCTGTATATGCCGGTGGTTGAACTTTTATTCTGAAATCGGTTAAAACCGGTGCAGGCAATACTTCAACACGATATTGTTCAGAAATCACATCACCGGCTTCGAAATGAAAATTCACCGGGTTATTGATGCTTTTAAATTTGTGGACAAACTCGTTGGAAGCTGATTCCTGCATCTTTAAGTGATTGCCATTGAAATGGATCCATACTTTATCAGGTATATTATCTCCCCTGGTGCTGACTTTTATCTCAAGGTCATCGCCTTTTTTAACAGCCATGGATTCATTTTCCAGTACAAATTCAAATGGCGGTGGTGGCACAAAATCCTGCCTGTATTTCACAATACGCTCTGTGCCTTCACTAAGGGCAGACGGCCAGAAAAACAACCCAAGTAATATCAGTACTATTGGTGGCACCAGGTATTTTGCATAGGAAAAACTTTTTTTCAGTGGTAAAGCTGATAAAAACGGCAAGGGTTTAAGTTCTGCTGTTTTTTGTGCCACGGCGGCCTTCACAAGCTCTTTCGACTGGTTTGAAATTTCTGACATGGCAACCAATTCCAGGCTATTCTCCAGTTTATCCTGGATTTGAGGAAAATGTTGCTTCAGAATGTGTGCTGCCTGCTTGTATGATATTCGTTTACCGATTTTCAAAAATCCGAACAGCGGCTTAATGATAAACCAAAAAAACACAGCAGCTATCAACAACAATGATGCATAAAATATCACAGTTCGTGCTGTCACACTAAAATGTCCGACGTATTCGAGCAGGGTGATAATAAGGTAATAAGATGCCACAATTGCAGCGGTAAGAAAAACACCGCGCAGCATTTGATTCAGGTAATAACGCCTGATAAAGGCATCAAGTTTTGAAATTAATATGTCAAAATCTTTATTGTTCATCCAGTATTATAAACGGATTATTTGGCCAACCATTGTTCAGGGTCAAGTTTCTTTTGGCCATTCCATATTTCAAAATGCACAATGGTTTCATCCTCGTCTTCATTGTGAAAAACTGTCCCAATGGTTTGTTTGGCAGAAACGTTTTCCCCTTCGGAAACATATACATTTTTGAGGTGGGTGTAAGTGGTAAGGTAGTTCCCGTGCCTGATAATGACTGCATTCTGGTAACCGGGAACTTTAAAGACTTTACGTACCTCGCCGTCGAAAATGCTTCGTATGCTGCTGCCTTTGGATGTGGCAATGTCAACCCCGTTGTTGTTGATATATACATTTTTAATGACAGGGTGCTTATGTTTTCCGAATTTGCTGGTAATAACCCCACTGACTACCGGCCAAGGCAGGCGGCCTTTGTTGTTACCAAAATTGGTTGAAATTATCTTTTCTTCCGGGGTAAGTGAATACCCTTCTCCTTTATTGCTTTTCGCTTCGGCAGCAATAAGTTTTTCTATTTCATCCTGCAGTTGAGCTGCTTTTTGTTTATGAGCTTCTAATTTATCTTTCAGTTCAGACTGGCGGCTTTTTAAATCTGAAAGCATATTGTTTTGTTCTTGTTTTTCACGCTTCAGTCTTTCTTCTTCTGTTTCTATTTCAGCAAGCAGGTCCGTTTTTTCAGTCCGTGCAGCATTGAGTTTTTCTATTTGTTCTTCAATGTCTTTTTGGGTTTCAACAATGGCTTCAGCCTGTTTGCGGCGATATTTAGCAATTTCTTTCAGGTATGCCAATCGTTTGTATGCCTGGTTAAAATCATCAGCCGAGAAAATAAACAAAAGGCGGTGCGTGGAATTTTTGGTTTTATAGGCATATTGAACAAGTCTGGCATATTGTTCTTTGAGTTTCTTTAAATCTTTCTCCAGCGATTCGATAACAGATTTTTTATCATCAATACGTTCATCCAGTGATTTGATCTCATCTGTGATATGCTGAATGACCTGATTTCGTGATTCAATCTGCTGATTGATTAAAAGCAGGTTATTGTATGATTTTTTGCGTCCCTGTTTGGTCTCATCCAACAATTTTTTGGTCAGTTCGATTTGCTTTTGAGCTTGTTTTTTCTGCTGTTCAAGTTCTTCACGTGTTTGTGCATGCGATTGCATAACAGTCGCACACAGTAGAATAACTATTAAGTTGATGATGTTTTTTCTTCTCATCTTAATTACAAGCTTAGCATTGTACGAAAATACAAATTAATATCTGACAGGTTCATAGTTTTCCGGAATTTTAAATGGTGTTTTGAC
The DNA here is from genome assembly GCA_051748025.1 of Bacteroidota bacterium. Lineage (GTDB taxonomy): Bacteria > Bacteroidota > Bacteroidia > Bacteroidales > ML635J-15 > JAQIBY01. Next base: position 3,773 of record JBNJGX010000054.1, on the reverse strand, counting down.
AGAATCTCCGAATTCAGCTTTTTTATTTTCCATCTCAAGCGTTACATCCTGTTGTCCCGTAAGATTGATGGATATTTCACCGGGATACTGATTGTCACTTTCTGTTTTACTGTATGCAATACGGATTTTATCTCCTGTCAGTGTGCTGAGCAGGTCAATATTGGCAAGCCGGCAGGAGTGGGGATAAAACCTGTAATACTGTTTTACCCAGGGCGGATCGAAAACTTTGAGCTTTTTATGATCCCCTTTAGGTTTTTCCGCATCAAGTTTGATACAATAATACAAGCTGTCTTTACATGGTTTTAAATTTTTTTTCATTTCCTTTTCTGCCCGGGGATTAAACACAAACCTTTTTTGCAGCAACAGGTTTTGTATGATGTGGAAATTTGGTTCGATGAGGAGCTTTTTAGAAAAATATTCATAACTTCCCTGGTAATATTTTTTGTTGATACGATCGGCAAATTGCAGGCTGTCCGGTGTTAAAAGCATTCTCATGCCTTCGAGATTCATCGTTCTTACCGAAACCCAGATCAAACTGTCAGTATATATGCGTAGATAACAGGTAGCACGTTGGGTACTGCCTTCGGGGTCAGTATATCTGGCTTTGAAGCGGAGGTCAAGAATGTCTGAATTTACGTAACTTGTATCATTGGCTTCAAGCAACTTTGAAATTGTTAAATGGGGAAACGACTTACTGTCAATACGGCTTGTTTTACACGAATGCAGAAACAAAATCAAAAAAGCAGAAAGCACACAAAATGTCAGTTGCCATATGTAAAGCCGTATTTTATTCATCAATCAGTTTTCCGCTTTCTATTTTGTTTTTCAGTTCAGGGTTAGGTTCTTCAGAAAGTTGCAATGCAGCATTCCAGAGTTTTACAGCTTTTTCAGTTTCGTTATTTTTGTACATAGCATCACCGTAATGTTCTACTATGGCAGGCCGGTCGCTTCCCCCGGCGCGGTATGCTTTTTTGATATATTTCAGCGCCTCCTCATATTCCCCGAGTTTATAGAGTACCCATCCATGTGTATCGAGATAACTCGGATTATCAGGTTCAAGTTTGACAACTTTCGCGCTCATTTTCCTGGCTTTCGCTAATTTTTCATTCCTGAGAGAAAGGTAATATGCATAATTATTGAGTACAAACTTGTTTTCAGGATTAATCTCCAATACTTTATCAAAGGTACTATCAGCCAATTCAAATTGTTCTTTTTCCTGATATGCTTCTCCCAAAAAAGTAAGCAGCTCAGATTTTATGTGTTTATTGTCAATATTGGTTTTCAGGCCTTTTTTCGAGTAATCAATGGATTGATCAACCCTTTCAGTTTGAAATGCAGCCACACTGCCGTATAAATATGGCAGGGGTTGCTGGGGAAACAAACTGGTAACGGTATCGCTGTACCTGTACAAGGTCTCAAAGTCTCCAAGTTGGTTGTAAATATAAAGCAACTGCTCCCATATCAGATACTTATCCCTGTTGGTTTCGAGCACCTGCTGAATTACAGTGGCAGCTTCATCATATTCCCCCACTTTTACAAGGAAATCTGAATATACGGTAAGGGCCTTGGGTTCTGCAGGATGTGTCTGAATAAGGATGTTAAACAATTCCCTTTGTTTTTCTGTTTCAAAGTCTGAAGAACCAGAGGTGGTAAGCAGGGATGCAAGCATTTCAATTTTCATGTCCAGATCCATTTCAACGGAACCAAAAGCTTGTTTTAAATAATCAAAAGCCTTATCATAATCACCGCCCTGTCGATAAAATTCAGAAATCGACAAAAGAATATCTCCCTCAATATTTTCTGTACTTTCCAGCTCATCATATATATTTTTTGCTTTTTCGCGTTCACCAACAGATATATACAATTCAGCCAGGATGGCCTTGTATTTGGGGTTACCGGGGAATTCATCCACAAGGGTTTTTATTTCATCAATGGCTTTATCCGGCTTATCCATTGATTTGTACAACCGTTCTTTTTCAATTGAAATAACATCGGTAACACCGAATAAATCTTCGGCCTCATTCATGGTCTTTATGGCTTCTTTGGGTTCTCCGATAGATTGGTAAAGCGATGACAACATAAAATAATAATCCAGTTTATATGGTTCAAGCCGTACGATGTTTTCCATGGCTTCACTGGCATCTGCAAACAGGCCTGCATTTTGATAAAGTTGTGCCAGCAAAATATGATACCAGATATTATCTTCTTCCAGCTCTACTGCTTTTTCTGCATGTTTTTGTGCCAGGCCGTAATCCCCCATTTGTGAACATAACTCAGCAAGCTGATAATACAAGGGGGCTTCATTATCAATATATTGCCGTGCTTTTTCAAGTTCCATAATAGCCCTTTCGGTTTTCCCCAGTATTTTCAGCCGAAGGGCTTCCAGAAAATGGGCATCATAATGAAACTCTTCTTCAGTTTTTACCTGATGTTCTTCTTTTTCTGCACCACTTTTTTTAAGCAATGAACAAGAGCTCATAAAAGCAACAACTAAAAGTAGAAGAAACAATATGCGGTAATAATCTTTCATAATAATCAATGGTTAATTTTTGTAAAATTGCCGATGTTCAAATCATCAGCACTGTTTTTTACAATGGCATGGTGTCCGATCAATGAATTTGTAAGGACTTTATTTTCGATTAGAACATTTTCTTGTATGATGCTGTTATCCACCCTTGAATTTGTAATTTGTGTATTGTCACCAACTGAAACATAAGGGCCAACCACAGCGTAGTGTATTTTTGCATTTTTCCCTATATAACAGGGAGGAATGATAACAGAATCAGTTAATTCAATTTTATCAGAAATAAGCTGCTCGTGTTTTAAATAATGCAACATACGCTGATTTGTGTGTACAGTAGCATTTTTGTTACCACAATCCATCCATTCAATTACTTCTCCCGGATAAAAATTAACACCCTGTTTTTTCATGTATTCCAATGCATCTGTAATCTGATACTCTCCATTTCCGGTAATGTTATTATCCAAAAGGTATTGAATGGCTTCCTTGAGTTTTCTGCCTTCTTTAAAATAATAAATCCCTATAATGGCAAGGTCTGAGACAAAATTTTCCGGTTTTTCAATAAAATCTGTTATTTGACCGGCATCGTTAAGTTTTACCACACCAAAAGCGGAGGGATTGTTTACTTTTTGTACCCAGATAGTAGCATCATGCGTATCATCGAGTGTAAAATCTGCTTTGAATAAAGTATCAGCAAAAGCAACAATAATTTTACCATGCATTGAATCAGCGGCACAATGAATGGCATGTGCTGTTCCCAGGGCTTCTTTCTGATAATATATTTTTGATTTGGCATTGAGTCTGCCGGCAATTTCTTTCAGTTGATTTTCAACTTCTTCACCAAAATCCCCGGTAACAAAAGCTATTTCTTCAATGCCTTCACCAACAACACCGGCTATATTTTCCATCAGATGTTGAACAATAGGCTTTCCAGCCACTGGTATCAGCGGTTTTGGAACATCAAGTGTATGGGGCCGCATGCGTTTTCCCATACCTGCCATTGGTACAATAATCTTCATACTTTTAGTTTTTTCCGGTATGGCCAAAGCCACCGGCACCGCGTTCTGTTTTGTTTAACAATTCCACTTCTTCCAGATCTGCCTGTTCGTGTCTGGAAATGATCATCTGACAAATCCGGTCTCCGTTTTCTATCGTATAAGATTCGGTTGACAAATTTACAAGAATAACACCAATTTCCCCCCTGTAATCGGCATCAATTGTTCCCGGGGTATTCAGCACTGTGATGCCATAT
>JBNJGX010000053.1:0-11660 GCA_051748025.1 Bacteroidota bacterium | reverse complement strand
CCGTTGCAGCAACGAATCAATTTGTGGTGCATAATCTTTGTCAGCCTCATAGATGACAGTAAAATACGTTCCTTGTATTTCTCCCCGGTATTTATAATATTCCTCTGTCGTGTTGTTGCAGGAAAACATACATACACTGATGGTGAATACAATTCCTAATGTTATGAGTGGTTTATGTTTCATAATGGTTCCGGGTTCCATGTTCCAGGTTTCGTGTTTCGTCCCTTCGACTTCGCTCACTTCGACTTCGCTCAGTGCACCGCAATACAGGGCAGGGCGGCGGTTTCGTGTTTCGGGGTAATTCCTGCCTGCCCAACCCCAAGCAAGATGCTTGGGAGATAATATCCAAATTATCCGCCAAAATCATCAAAAGCGATCATTTCTTCAGGCACACCGTAGTCATCGAGCATTTTGAGTACGGCATCATTCATCAATGGAGGCCCGCAAAGGTAATATTCAATTTCTTCAGGTTCTTCCAGCTTAGAGAGGTATTCCTTTTCAACCACAGCATGAATAAAACCGGTAAGACCGCCCCAGTTATCTTCAGGCAGCGGATCAGAAAGGGCAACGTGGAATGAAAAATTGGGAAATTCTTTTTCAAGTTCCCTGAATTCCTCTTCATAGAACATTTCTCGTTTGGAGCGGGCGCCATACCAAAATGAAATTTTACGGTCTGATTTCTGGGTTTTAAGCAGGTGGAAAATATGTGAACGCAAAGGAGCCATACCAGCACCTCCGCCAATGTACATCATTTCACGCTCGCTGTCTTTGATAAAGAATTCACCGTATGGCCCGGAAATGGTCACTTTATCACCGGGTTTTCGTGAAAATATATAAGATGAACAAATGCCGGGATTCACATTTTTAAACTTGTTCTTTTTGGCATCCCATGGCGGCGTTGCAATTCTGATGTTCAGTTTTATGATATTCCCTTCGGCAGGATGATTGGCCATGGAATAAGCCCTGAAAGTAGGTTCATGGTTCCGCATTTTCAGATCCCACAGGTTCAGTTTATCCCAATCTTCCCTGTATTCATCTTCCACATCGATATCTTTACCATAATCTACTTCAATAACAGGCACATCTATCTGAATATAACCACCCGGGCGGAAATCCATGCTTTCCCCCGCCGGTAATTTCACGACAAATTCTTTAATGAACGTAGCCACATTTTTGTTTGAAATCACTTCGCACTCCCATTTTTTAATATCGAGGAATTCGGGCGGCACGCCAATTTCCAGATCATTTCGCACTTTTACCTGGCAGGCGAGCCTCCAGTAATTTTGTTGTTCTTTGCGGCTGAAGAATCCGGTTTCAGTAATGAGTATATCTCCGGCACCTTCGAATACCTGGCATTTACAGGTTCCGCAAGTACCTTGACCACCACAGGCAGACGGTAAATAGATTTCATGTTGTGCCAGGGTATCCAATAAATTTGAACCGGGATTGGCTGTTATTTCTTTATCATCATTCATTTTGATGACAACCTCTCCCTCCGGGGTGAGTTTTTTCTTAACATACAACAAAACTACCACCAGAACCAGGATCACAAGCAGGAAAACCACTACACTTGCCACCACTACAATTATTGAATTATTTAATAATATCATAATTTCATTTGTTTTTGCAATTACAACTCAATGCCCATAAAACCCATAAAAGCAATCCCCATGAGCCCGGTAATTATAAATGTTATACCCAGTCCCCTGAGCGGTGCCGGCACATTTGAATACTTAATTTTTTCACGGATTGCAGCGATACCGACAATGGCAAGGAAAAAACCAATGCCGGAGCCCAGACCGTATGAAGTTGCTTCAGCGATATTATTATATTCACGTTCGGCCATAAAAAGGGAACCGCCCAGAATGGCACAATTTACTGCAATCAGGGGTAAAAATATACCAAGATTGGCATACAAGGATGGAGAAACTTTTTCAACAATCATTTCTACCAATTGTACCATGGATGCAATCACTGCAATAAAAATGATGAACCTTAAAAATCCAAGGTTTACATCAGCAAACCTGGGGTGTACCCATTCAAGTGCCCCATCCACAAGAAAATAATTTTGTATCAGGTAATTGATAGGGACGGTAATGCCAAGCACAAAAACCACAGCAAGCCCCAGTCCAAAAGAGGTTTTTACCGTTTTAGATACAGCAAGGTAAGAACACATGCCCAGGAAATAGGCAAAAACCATGTTCTCAACAAAAATGGCTTTGACAAATATGTTAAATAAATTTTCCATAGCGATTAGTTTTCTTCGATGAGTTCACGATTTTTATAGCGTTGTATCCATATAATGATCCCGACAATTATCAGGGCCATAGGCGGAAGGATAAACAAACCATTGTTTTCATATCCTATATTGAACAGGCCTTGTGGCACTACGGGATATCCCCATATTGTACCTGAACCAAACAATTCACGGCAAAAGCCGACAATCACAAGGATGGATCCATATCCCGCTGCATTTCCCAATCCATCAAGTAAAGATGGCCATGGTTTATTTTGCAGGGCAAAAGCCTCAAGCCTGCCCATAATAATACAATTGGTAATTATCAGGCCAACAAAAACCGACAGTTGTTTGCTCACATCAAAAAGATAGGCTTTCAACACCTGATCAACAATAATCACCAGGGATGCGATCACCATAAGTTGTAAAATAATCCGTATTCGCACCGGGATGGTTTTTCTTAAAAGGGAAACAATCAGGTTACTGAACCCCATAACAAATACAACACTCAGTGCCATTACCAATGAAGGTTTTAGTTTAACTGTCACAGCAAGTGCTGAACAAATACCCAGTACCTGCACCGTAATGGGGTTATTTTTGTTTATCGGCTCTTTGAGCAGTTGGAGGTTTTTTCGGGAAAATAAAGGTTCTTTCATTTTATTCATGTTTATTCTCCTTTGGATTTTTGCTTGTTAAAATAATTCATATACGGCTCAATACAGTCTTGTAGCATATCCCTTAAACCATGACTGGTGATTGTTCCACCTGTAATGGCATCCACAGCATTCATGTCATCATCAGGCGCTCCGCCTTTCACAACATCCACAGAAACAAATTCACCTGATTCATTCAGTATTTTTTTGTTTCTGAATTGATTTTCAAATTCTGATGTATTGATTTCAGCACCAAGACCGGGCGTTTCAGAGTCATGTGAAAAACTGGCACCATAAATTGTATTGTAGTTATCATTCAGTGAAATATATCCCCATATTGGTCCCCAGAGGCCTTTTCCCCGCATAGGAATTATGTATTTTGCTTCACCGTTGTCAGTTTTTCCGGTAAAAAGCGGTAGTTTTCTTTCTTCAGGGGCTTTTGCTATTTCTTTTTTTATCTCCACATCAAACGCTTTGACCTGGTCAATTTCTTCACCTTTGTTATTGACCACCTTACTTCCGGTGATGTATTTTTCATAATCGGCCACAGCTTCATCGGCAGTAGTTTCGATTCGCATGGCAGCCAGTATATCCTGCATCTTCTGTACTTTTACATTTTTATCCTGCAATGGTTGTAATTGTGTAGAAATCACCGACAACACTGCTGCCACGATCACGATCATGATAATGGCAAAAAGAAAAATGTATGTATTACTGTTCTTGTCCATAATCAGGCAGTTTTAAGTCTATTTTTCCGTTTTTTAATATTGGCCTGCACCACATAATGGTCAATCAGCGGTGAAAACACATTCATGAGCAAAATAGCCAGCATGGTTCCTTCGGGATAGGCCGGATTTACCACACGGATAAGAATGGCAAGCAATCCGATCAAAAAACCGTAAATCCATTTCCCCTTGTTTGTTTGTGCTGCTGTAACCGGGTCTGTAGCCATAAACACCATCCCGAAAAAGAACGACCCAATGAGCAGGTGTTCCCAGAAAGGAATTTCCATAAAAGGATTTCCTCCAACGAGATTAAAGATAATTCCCATGGTTAAACCTCCGGCCAACATAGACAACATGATACGCCAGCTACCGATACCGGTAAATAATAATATTGCTGCACCAAGCAGTATGGCAATTTTGGATGTTTCACCAATGCTGCCCGGGATGGTTCCTATGATCATATCCCACAAGTCAATGCTGCTACCATTGCCAATCGAAAAATCAATGTTTCCCATTGTGGCCTGTGCCAAAGGAGTGGCACCACTATACGCATCCAGTGTATGGCCATCCACCATGCCACCAACCCACACTTTATCCCCTGACATCCATGCCGGATAGGCAAAAAACAGAAAAGCCCGGGCTGTCAGTGCCGGATTGAGGATGTTCATCCCTGTTCCGCCAAATACTTCTTTCCCGATAACCACAGCAAAAGCAGTGGCAACAGCTACCATCCATAAAGGAACATCAGGAGGCATCACCAGCGGAATTAGCATGCCGGTAACAAGGAATCCTTCATTGACTTCATGATGCCTGATTTGCGCAAATATAAATTCAATTGCAAGGCCAACCACATAGGATACCACAACAATGGGAAACACTTTCAAAAAACCGTACCATACAGACGGCCAGAATTCAGGTGTCTGCCCCATTGCCAGGAAATGCTGATAACCGGTATTCCAGATGCCAAACAGAAGTGCAGGGATAAGGGCAATAACCACAATTATCATGGTACGTTTCATATCGTTGGCATCACGGATATGGGCACCTGTTTTTGTAGTGTCTTTCGGTACAAACAGGAAAGTTTCAAATGCCACAAAAGTAGAATGCAACTTGTAAAACTTTCCACCTTTTTCAAAATGTGGTTTTATTTTATCTACAACTTTTCTGAGCTTACTCATTGTGTAATTGATTTTTCATGGTTAACTCAATTCTTTTCTTAACATATCGAGGGACTTTCGTAATATTGCCTGTACTTCGGTTTTTGATGTGCATACAAATTCACAAAGCGCAATGTCCTCCTCAAGCACTTCGTAAATACCAAGTTCTTCCATTTTATCAATATCCTCGATAAGACAAGCTTTGATAAGCTGAACAGGATAAATATCCAGGGGACAAACTTTTTCATATTCACCAGTCATCACATATGCACGATGTCCCCCGTGATAATTTGTATCAAGCCTGTATTTTTGTCCCGGGATCAGCCATGAAAAATAATTACGGGAGGCTGTATATTTATTAAATCCCGGTTTTGCCCATCCCAGCAACTCATAGTAATCGCCTTCGGGTATAACTGTGATCACATCATCGTTGAAACCCAGAAAAGCATATTCATTTAGTTTTATACCGGTAAGGACATTCCCTGAAATCATTCTTACATTATCCTGTATCCGGTATTGCTCAATAATGTGTTTCAGTGAAACGCCGGGCAATACCCTGGCATAAAAAGTTTTCTTCAGCTCAGAACCGGCAAAAGCAATTTTTCGCCATGGGTTGAATGTTTTTTCTTTAAAAAACCTGCCAATGACAGCCAAATCCTGGGGTTTCAGCGTCCATATTATTTCATTTTTGTTGATTGGGCTGATCTTGTTGATCTGAGTGCCAACATTGCCGGCCGGATGCGGTCCTGTAAAACTGTAAAAATTTGCATGGGGTAAATTATTGTACAGTGTTTTGTCTGATTTTACCGATAATCCAAAGTTGATTTTTTTGCCGGTCAGTTTATGTATCACCTCTGCTCCGGCAGATAGATCTTCAATCTGATCTTTAAGGATAAAATCCATGTCAGGTGCGAGTGGTGCTGTGTCAAAAAGTGATACATATACGGCATCAGGTGTATCACCAGCAGACGGAACAACACCGAAAGGACGCTGAATGATCAATGGCCATAAACCTGTCTGAAGCAACAGACCTCTTATATCGTCATCTTTAACATCGTTCAGGTCGGGTATGTCAAATTGCTCACTGGTATGATTCCCATCACTTTTAATACGGATTTCAAGGATTTTTCTTTTTTCACCACGCACAATTTCAGTGACTTCACCGCTCACAGGCGAGCAGAATTTTACATCAGGATCAAATTTGTTGTAAAATACGACTGAACCAGCTTTAACCTTTGTTCCGGGTTTTGCCACAATTTTAGGCCGGAGTCCATGAAAATCCATGGGTTTCAAAGCATACATTTGTGAATGCTCAATTTCCTTTTCAATCAACTCTGCCTTACCCTTTATGGGAATATCAAGCCCTCTGCGAATTTTTACAGGTTTTGACATTTATTTATGGGTTTTTTCATTTTTCAATGAAACAAAACTAATAAATAATTTTATTTTCTTTAATGATGCTGGTTTTATTTCCATATGCTGTACAATATGATTATTGTCATATTTGTTACCTGCAACACATTTTTAACACACCGTTTCCTGATGAAAACTAAGTGTGTGCAATTCTACGAATGTTTATTAAAAGATCTGGATAAATCATTAAATATCTGAAAATTATATCCTGTAAAAAATATTGCGATAACACAAAATTGCATGTAAAAGTATTGATGTTTTGGTTTTGATTTTGGATTACACAGACAAACATAAATTCAATAATAATGTGATAACAATCACTTTATTATGTGGTTAATGTCAAATGTATGCATGTTATGGTTTTTTATAAGCAGCCATAATATCCTTAATAAAAAAAAGATATACCACAGATTAAATCGTGTCCGGGTAGAGGGGGTAAGATACCTTCCCCCTCCCCCACAGACCCGTACGAGCGGAATTCCCGCATACGGTTCCTCTATTTACGGATTTGCCAACGTCCATTTTCGCTATCTGCATTTCTTCCGTTTACAATGAATTATGTCACTTGTACATAATATTGTTTCCAAAACAGCTCCGTAAACAGGCATCCCCCTTCCCTACTTGGTGGCTTTCATGGAGCTGATTTCCCACCGTTCAAACGGTACTATGGAGATGCTAAGACTGCCTTCGCCCTTCTCATCGCCTTCGGTTTCCCTCGACTTTGATACCAATTCGATGTTACCTTTTTCTTAGCGTTCGCAGGGTGGGAACATGTACCCTGCTAACCTGGAATCTTCGGGTGTGGTCATTCCATATAAACCACTTCTCGTTTGGAGGCAGGAGGCTCTCCCAAGTTCCCGTAGAAACCTATCTATACATTTGCCCTGCTCTTCGACCCCGGCCAGGCATAGTTCCCTTACCATTACGGTTACTATGCTTCCGTTCCCACAAGCAAAATAATGAAAACCATTGCATTAAAATATCTTTCGAGGCTCTGTCACACGGCTTTTGCAATCCCTGTGTACGCTTCGTGCCAGCATCTCTGCTGACTACGCAACACTTGGTTCTGGGGGCTGGTTAGGCTTTCCCAGGCAGGCTTGTTTACCTACAGGTTTCTGTTGAAAAGTTTTAAAGAACTAGGCTAATTCCCTTTTCACGGGATTAGCTTGGCGCAATTTGCACCAAATTTCAAATATAATTCAATATTCAATGTTTGAAATCCCAAATAGTAACTATTATTTACGGTTATTTACAGAAACCTTTATGACTGATTAGTTACACCAAATATAATACTTGGCAGTTTGTTTTGGTCATTGTTTTTTTTTTGGTTATTGAGTTTTGTAATTTGAGATTTGTAATTTTGCAAAATGGGTGTAATTGCCAATCAAATACTGATACTTGGTATCATTGCATTGACAGGCTATCTGGCATTTAAGCTGAAAGCCATCAACAAAGAGATCAACCAGGGGCTGGTGCGCATTATCATGAAGATAACCCTGCCACTCCTGCTTTTTACCACTGTTGCAAACCTTGAAATCGATGCCCGGACGCTGATAAACGGGGTTGTTATCTATTTTGCCGGGGCATCCACCATTGTGATATTGTATGCTTTGTCCTACCTGAGCGCATCGGTTCTTAAGCTTGACAGGCAAAACACTGCTCTGCACAGGGTACACACCATGTTCGGCAATGTGGTTTTCCTGGGGTTCCCTTTGATGGATGCGCTGTTTCCCGGCGGCAAAGGCCTTTTGTATGCCACATTGTTTCAACTTGGAAATGACACCATGATGTGGACCTGGGGCATTATTATGCTTAGCAAAGCGGCGGGAAAATCCACCAAACATTCCTGGAAGAATTTGTTTAATCTGAATACCCTCGCATTTGCTCTTGGATTTTTGTTTTATTTTTCCGGCATCAAATTGCCAAAGGTATTCAACGAGGCGCTTTCCGGTGTTGGACATACCACCATATATTTATCCATGGTGTATGTGGGGGCGGTGCTTGCGCAGGTAAAATTTGTTTCACTGATAAAAAACACGCGCACTTATCTGCTCAGCATCAATAAATTGCTGATTGGCCCGGCCATAGTTGCTGCCCTGTTGTATGCCATGCAGTTTTTGGGGTTTTCCTGGATGGATACCGATGCCATTGTGGTGATTGTTCTGCAGGCAGGCATGCCTTGTATGATCGTGATATCAGTAATTGCCAGGGAACTTGGCCTCAATGATTTTCAGGCCACCCAAAACATTTTCGTTACCACCGTGCTGAGTTTAGGCACATTGCCTTTGATGTATTACCTGTTGATGCTGGTGTTTTAAGCTAACCTATCGTTTTCCCTGTTGTGCCTGGTTCTGCCGCCTGAAACTGCTTGCTTTGCTTCGAATGGCATTGGCCTTTTGATGCATGCCCTGTTTGTTGTAATAATTGGCCAGTGTCATGGCAATGTTGTAATTCCCTGGGAATATTTCAAATGCTTTTTCCCATGCCTGTATTGCCTGCACGGTGTCACCAAGCATCAAGTGGTAATTGCCTTTGTCAACCCAGACCTGATCATTTTCAGGGCTTGCATTTTCAATCAACATCTTGTTGTATTCCAATGCCTTTTGATAATTGTTTTGTTTGGCATAAATGTCCCTGATCTTTTCTATGGTTTTGTTTTGATTTGGAGAATAATTAAGTACGGAATCATACATGGCAAGGGCTTGGGCCGTATCTTTTTTATACTCGTTGACCCTGCCCAGATAATAAAACACTTTGTCCATGTCTTTTCTTAATCCATGATTTTTGCAGTACCTGAGGTCTTTTTCTGCCTGATCCAATTTTTTTTGATAAAACCTTGCTACGCCCCTGTTTAACCACGCTTCAGTTATGGAACTGTCATATTTAATGCTGTTGGTAAAAGATTCTTCAGCCAACTGATACTCCCTGGATATTATAAGGTACATATATCCAAGGTTATGATGCGGGTTAGCATAAGTACTGTCAATTTTTATAGCTTGTTTAAAATGTGTGACAGCGGTTTTTATTTTTTTATCCATTTTTTGCGGAGGGACATTATTTTTGATACCTCTGTATATCTGTGATACAAGAAAATTGGCGTACAGATTATTGGCTTTTGCTGATTTTTTAAGCTTTGGCATGTCTGCTTCATACAATGTTTTTCTGTTTTTCCAGTCAGGTGTGCGTTTTATGCTTAACACCGAAAACGGAATGATGATAAGCAAACTGAGTATAACAAGGGCTGATCTCTTCTTTGGTTTTTTTAGATCAATACGTTCTTTGATAATATAAAAAATTAGCCATGTTATGCCCAATGCAAATCCCAGTGAGGGAATAAATAACAGACGTTCTGCAATGATTCCGGTGATTGGAAAAAACAAATTGGAAAAAGGCATTATCCCAATAAAATAAAAAGCGATGGCAAATGACCATATTTTCCGTCTTTTCATACCTCTGAACATAATAAATATCAGAAATAAATGTAATAAAATGGATATGATAACCACCGGATTGGACATGCCGGCAACGGGAATAAGCGAATATCCGTAATAAAATCGCAATGGGAATGGAAGAAACAACAATTTCAGATAGCATGCCAGTGAATAAAATACAATTCCTGTTTTTAACTCTGGTACCCGGATAAGAAACAAAGGATTTTGCCAATTATAGACAGGGGCATTTTGTTCCGGCAAACTTATTTGGGGAATAACATAAATTATAAACAGTACAATACTTGAAAGCACCCCAATTCCAAAGATAAACCAAAAATATTTTGGTATTTTTATTTTCCTGAGACTTCTAAAAGCCGCATCAACACGTTGATGGTGCGTATAGGCAGCAAAAAACAATAAAAACAACGGGAAAATATATTTTGAAAAATCAATAAAAGCATGACAAATGGATAATACCCAAAACACCATTGTAATAATAAATAAAGGATGCTTAACCTTGATCAATGGTCTTGTTCTGTTTTTTCTCAACAACCATAACCCTATGATTAGAAAAACAATAGTCAGGCAAAAAACGACAATAAAAGAAACCCCTTTGGTTTCTAAAAAATCTGAAATACCATTAATTGCCAAAATTAATAAGACCTGTAATAAAACAATAAAAATATGGGTATGGGATGAAGCATAACCTGTTGCTTGTTTATCAGTTGTTTGCTTTTTAACTGTTCCTGTTCTAAAATACCACAGGCTTAAAGGAATGATACCAATAAAAATTATAGCATTTTCTTTGGCCAGATATGCCAGGCCTAAAAAGATTATTCCTGTAATACCCAACCACCATTTACGTTTATCATAAAATCTGATGAATTGCATCCATGCCAGGCTTGCTAACAATAAACACAAAATTTCTTCCCTGTTTTTCAGGCTCAAAACAACTTCGCTGTGAAGGGGATGGACACAATAAATGGTAAGTGCAATTAATATAAACCATAATGAAACCCTGGGAAATAATTTTCGAAACAATAGAAACAACACGTACATCAACACTGCATACCATAATAAATTCATTAAATGAAAAACGGACGTATTTTCTCCGAATATTTGATATTCAATTGCATATAAAGATATTGTCAATGGTCTGTAACCAAATTGCTGATCCCTTTCGTTATGGTATCTGGATGAAAAGATGTCAGGAATACCTTTTATCCCTTGTTGTACGAGATCAAGATCTTCAACCACATAATTGTCATCAATATTATAACCATGATTTATCGATGGCCCATATAGTACAAATATAAGCAACAAAAACCATAAGGCTGTCCATATCTGAATTTTGTAAGATGAAGTTTCCATAAATAATAACTTTCTGGTCAAAGATACAAAACTCATTTTTACCAACATCACAAGGAATTGTCTTTTTTAATGGAACAACTATATTATACAATTCGATTTTTAAAATTCAGGTTGATTTGTTTCATAAATCAATTGTAAAACATCATAAACGATTTATTGCTTCGCTGATTTTATCTGACGGAAAAAGCCTGAAAATGGCTGATAAATGAGCTTTGTGGTTTATCCCGATCTGAATGAAAGCAGATGGGTCAGGGAAGGAAATAAAAACGTCTGTAATTTGACTTTAAAAAAGATTTTTTTTTATTATCCAACTATTTGATAACCTGTTTCTTTCAAAATTTTTGAAAAATAATTCAAATTTTTTTCAAAAAAGATTTGGTGGATTAAAAATAAGGCTGTTTCTTTGCACTCCGAATCACAAAATAAAGTTCTCGAAAGCGGAAAGGAAGACGAAAAAAGGGCACCAAAAAGGTGTCAGGATGGAGAAAGCAGGGAATACGTGATAAAAGTTCTTTGAATTATTGAAGTGAAAATAACAGACAGCAAGAAGTACTGAGCACGTCAATACGACAAATAAGTTTCATCTCTTTATACAACGAAGAGTTTGATCCTGGCTCAGGATGAACGCTAGCGGCAGGCTTAACACATGCAAGTCGAGGGGTAAGGCTTTCTTC
>JBNJGX010000052.1:0-11663 GCA_051748025.1 Bacteroidota bacterium | reverse complement strand
TCCAGTTGGGTATCAATGTTATTGGAGCCGCCACCCTGGCAAAATGAAATGACATAGGTTGTAAATTCATATGCTTCAAAAGTGTATCTTTCGCCTGTATTAACACTTATAGTTTGAAAATCCGGCATCATTACCAAATCATTAACGAATGAACCTCCGCCCCCGCAATTTTGGGGATAAACAATATGATGTGCAAATATCAAAACAACAATACATGCTGTTAGTAATGGCTTATGTGTTTTCACCATAATATGTTATTTTAATCGTGAATCCTTTTTCATACGACAGCATGACAGGCTAATTTTTCATTTCCCGTAATTACTGTATCACTCCAATCATTAGTATTCTATATCATTTATTATTATATGTTAGACGATTTCCCTTCACATAGGTTGCTTCATTTCTCACAATTCAATACTTTGCAAATAATATCCATCCTATCAAAAAAAAACAATTTCTTAAAAATACAAAAATCTTTTTCTATTTTCCAAATAAAATTAATAAAATTTTGAAGTATAAATCATTCCCTGCTATGATCATATTTACACACAATGGGCTAACGGGTTTCAAAAACCATACCTGTTAAAAGCTCATTTATACATCATGCTTTTGATTGTGAATATTGTTCCCATCCACAAATTTATATCCAATGCCTTTTACAGTAATTATGTGTTGTGCGCCAAATTTCTCCCTTAATCTTCTGATATGCACATCAATGGTTCTTTCGCCAACAAATGTTTCTCCCCAAATTTTATCATAAATCTCATCACGAGTAAATACCCTTTCAGGCACAGATAACAATAAACTCAGCAACTCAAATTCTTTACGGGGCAATACATATTTCTTGCCGCCATGCTCTACTTCATATTTTTCAGGGTCAATATTTATGCTTCTTATGTTATATTGATTTTTTTCAACGGGTTGTTCCCTTTCGTGTTGTTTTCTTTTAAGCAATGCTTTTACACGTCTGACAAGTATTTTGGGATTAACGGGCTTGGCAATATAATCATCGGCTCCGGCATCAAAGCCTGCTATTTGTGAAAAATCCTCGTTGCGTGCTGTAAGAAAAACAATAATGGCATCTTCGGTTTTAGGGTTTTGTCTCATCTGTTCACATATTTCAATCCCATCATTCTCCGGCATCATAATATCGAGTATAACAAGATCAATGCTAAGTTTATTGGCTTTTTTGATCCCCTGCTTACCATTTAAGGCTGTAAAAACCTGATATCCGGATTTTATAAGATTGTAACTCAAAAATTCTAAAACATCCGGGTCATCATCAATCAGTAATATGCATGGCTGTTGCATAACTATAACATCATATTTCAAGTTTAATATTATCTCATTAATGCTTCATAATGGTTAATCTGAAGTTAAGCTAACATTAAATTTAGACAACATCTCCGGCAGGACATTTGATTGTTAATAAGTATCTCTTTGGGACATTACCAACAGTTTGTACCTGTTAATAAGCTGTTCTTTATGCATAATAATTAATTAAAGATTTTGTAATCCAGAGTTTCAGTTTACATAAGCTTGATCACATAGTTTTGCCTGTGTTGTTGAATAAAATTATAAATAATGAAAAAACTAATACTCCTTACAAACTGCATCCTGATAACCATTTCGTTGTCAGCCCAAAAATCGAATACCGAAAGACCAATCAAAAACATGCAGGACACTGGTAAATCTCAGGAAAAAGCTGTAATAAAAGGAACTATAACAGACAGGTCAACCAAAGAGACGATTATCGGCGCAAATGTGTTCATTCCGTCTTGCAAAACCGGCACAACTTCGGACTTTAATGGTAATTATTCAATAGAATGTGAACCGGGTGAAATTTCAATTAAATGTTCTTTTATTTCGTATGACACAAAAGAATACACTTTATGGTTAGAGCCCGGAGAAAGAAAGGAGCTTAACATTACAATGGCTGAAGCCATCAATAAATTGAACGAGGTTAAAATTCAGGCTCGTGCCAACAGGGAAAATGAAAACCTGCTGCTGATGGAACAAAAAAAAGCAAATAAGATCAAAGAAAATATCGGCGCTCAGGAACTTTCAAGAAAAGGCATTTCTGATGCAGCCGGTGGTGTCAAAAAAATCACAGGTATTTCCATGATAGGTTCCCGGAAGGTTTTTGTGCGCGGGTTGGGAGACAGATATAACAAAACTGAACTCAACAGCATTGCCATGGCATCACCGAATCCGGATGAACGACTCCTGCCACTTGATATCTTTCCGGTAAGTGTAATCAGTAACATTAACGTTCAAAAAACCTATGCTGTCTCAAATTATGCAGATTATTCGGGGGCACTGATTGATATTCAGACCAAGGATTACCCCGATAAAGGATTTTTAAAAATCAAAGCAGGGACAAAAATCAACAGCCAAACCACATTTAAAGACGTTAAGCTTCCGGAAAATGCTTCCGGTTCTGTTTTTGGGTTCAATCTAAATGAAAACGTAAATTATACACCTGATGAACTTAATAACGTCAATGACATTAACACCCGGTATTATTTCAGCGGCGATCCTTTTTATACTGATTTCGATTATAAGATGAAGAATGCCTCTCCAGGTCTTAATATCGGTTTATCCGGCGGAAATTCATGGCAGTTTGGCAACAGGCATACACTTGGGGCAGTGTTTTCATCTTCATACGATGCCGGTTACGGTTTCCTGCAAGGCAATGATGCTGTGCTTAAATCCGATGGTACTGTACTCAAATCATTTGTCTTTGACGAATACAATTATAACACATCATTTTCAAATGTGGGGGCATTGACATGGAAACATAAAGATCACAAAATTGCATACAATCTTATATACCTGAAAAACACGAAGAATCAACTTACAGATAAAACCGGCTTTGACGGTGAAGGATATGATCTCTTTGTCAGAACCATGATGTATCACGATCACAGTTTGTTGTCGAACCAGATAAAAGGAAACCATACATTTAAAGATTGGCTGATTTTTAACTGGGATGCCGCCTATTCCCTTGGAAAAAGTGCAGAACCAGACCGCCGGGGGGTTGTTTATGAATGTAGCCAGGGTACTTATGGCAATGATAAGATACCATACGAGTATTATACGTTGTTTACCCTGAATCAGGGAGAAACCCTGCGCTATTTTTCAGAAATGATGGACAGTACAATGGCTGCAAGTGCACGCTTTAAGTATAAATTTGGAAATCCTGAAAATAATAATATTGAGCTTGGTTTCCAGGGAATGAGCAAAAACAGGAATTTCAATTCCTATATGTATTTTTATAATGTAGATGGTATTTCCGATGAAGCGGCCGGAGTTTCTGATCCGGCTATCGGCATCTTTCATCCCGATCCTTATAACATCGACATCACGGGTAACATCAATGATGCTGCATTTGCAGATTCCAGTGTTTTCATCAAAAACAATACACAAAACAGGGATATGTACAGGGCATACCTGGATATCATGGCTTCTTACCTTGAACTGAATTACAGCATTAATCCGGTATTGTTTCTGAATCTTGGCATCAGGGCTGAATTATCGGATCAAACTGTTGAATACTATGATACACGCCCCAGGGAAAGCAATATAAATGGTTTTGATTTGTTTCCTGCAATAAACTTAAAATACACAGCCTCTGACCAGTCCAATATCCGGTTTGCCCTTAGCAAAACCATGACACGCGCCAATTTTATTGAAATGGCACCCTTCCGATACCGGCCTTCATACGGTAGTGCTACCACATTTGGTAATGAAAATATCAGGAATGCCGATAATTATAACCTTGACATTAAGTATGAATTATTCCCAGCCCCAGGCGAGCTGATCACCTTTGCAGCTTACGGAAAAATATTAAAAACACCAATTGAGCGGGTTTCACTAAATCAAGGTGGTGGCATGGAATATACATATAAAAATGCCGAAACAGGAAACGTTTTGGGTCTGGAAATGGAAATGAGAAAAAAACTGCTCGATAAACTGACAGCAGGAATAAACGCATCCTGTATCTATACACAAATTAAAATTGATGAGAATTCATCCAATACCTTTAAAGATCATGCCATGCAGGGAGCAAGCCCATATCTTGTCAATGCTGATTTGATGTATCGTATTACTGATAAAAAAAATATCCAAACCGATGTCTCTATGGCATATAATGTTTACGGAAAAAGAATTTTTGCCGTAGGCGACGGGGGAAAAGGTGATATTCATGAAATGCCTTTCAACAGCCTCAATGCATTATTAAAAACAGAAATCAACAAAAAATGGGGTTTGAATATGGCTGTAAAAAACCTGCTCAATGCAGAACGTGTTTTTGTGCAGGATATCATAAAAACAACAACATCCGGATCTTATGTAAAAGACGGGGAAAGAGAAATCAACAGGTATAAAACAGGCATGTGGTTTACCATGGGTATTAGTTATAAACTCTAAAAAGTAAAAATAAATTGGTCTATTCATTCAAAAAACAAAACAACAAAACATTATGAAAAAAAGAAAAAATTTGTCAATGCAGATTATGGCCACAATGGCGGCTTTGTTATTATTGTTTGCCTATGGTTGCAAAGAAGAAGATGAAGAAGAAGATCCCACAGGCGGGCTGGACGGTTCTCGACTCTGGGGGGACATCTCTGAAAACCTAACTCTGGACGCAAACTCTACTTACCAGCTAGATGGCGCTGTTCATGTAAAAAGCAATGCCACACTAACCATCAACGAAGGCGTAACCATTGAAGCAAATGCTTCCAAAACCTCGTACCTGCTCATCGAACAGGGAGGCAAAATAAACGCTGCAGGAACTGCTTCCAGCCCCATTGTTTTTACTTCTGATGCTGCATCTCCGGCTCCGGGCGACTGGGGTGGCATTATGGTTTGCGGGAAAGCCACCATCAATGCCGAAGGCGGCACCGGTGTGACTGAAGTTGGGAATGCTATTTACGGAGGTAGCAATGACAATGATGATTCGGGTATATTGCAATACATACGCCTTGAATATTCTGGAATTGCATTTGACGAAGAACACGAAGCCAATGGATTTGCTTTCTATTCAGTTGGAAATGCCACCATGGTTGATCACCTCCAATCTTACAAATGTGCTGATGATGGATTTGAATTTTTTGGGGGTACGGTAAATGCTGCTTACCTGGTTTCTACGCATTCCGAAGATGATTCTTTCGACTGGACTGAAGGTTGGACAGGTAAAGGTCAATACTGGCTGGCCAATCAGGGTGGCGACGGGGGTGACCGTGGTATCGAAGGGGATAACAACAAAAACAATAATACTACCACACCCTATTCTGCCCCGGTAATTTCAAATGTCACACTCCTGGGTGGGAACTTCAATGGCACCTACGGAATGAAATTACGCGAAGGCACAAAGGCAAACATTTCTAACATTATTGTTACTGGTTTTGAAAAACGTAGTATCCATGTTGAACACAACCAAACCATTACCAACCTTAACAACGATGATCTTAATGTTGACTATGCTCACATATCCAATGATGTATCCGATGTGGCAGTAAAATATTCAGTGTCAACCATTATTCAGGATGGTGATGAAATTGATGATCCCAACGGCCCATCCGTTGACGATGGTGAAAAAATTGAAAACAGTGACAATGTTACCATTTCCTCCATCACAGCCGATCATTCTACTACCTTTACCGGCGGCATTGATGCCTCAACCATAGATCCATACTTTGAAAGCGATGACAATATCGGATCAGGCAGTGACTGGTCAACCGGCTGGACAACAGGCATTGATTAAAAAACACTTTTGTCCGAAAAAAATTAAGAGCAAAAAGATAGTAATATCTTCATTGCTCTTTTTTTAGTGTTGAATTTTACCAAAAAAAACCATATTACAAAATAAATTAAGCCTTCACTAAGTTAAATAATAATGAACCGGTTAATGTTTTACAGTTTTATTTATAATAGGGAAGACAACCAATGCCGGGATAATGTAAAATCAATCAGGTGTTCCCCTATACATTACAGGGCATATGCAGCAAAATATATATATATATTGTCTGTTTGTTTTTATGCTTTTGCAGGTTGGTGTATCCGGACAAAACCTAATTCCTAATGCCGGTTTTGAAGGCGGCTGGGCTTGTCCAGAAGATTTCACCAAAGAGCCCGTTAAAGAGCTTGTTCCGCATTGGCTAAATCCGAACAAAGGCACACCTGATTATTTTCATACATGCAGCGATAGTATGGCAGGGATACCGGATAATTTTGCCGGACACATGCCGGCACATGAAGGCGATGCATATATCGGGCTCATCTTACGTGAAGTGTTTATTGACAGTGTTTCACCACGTAAAGTTTCCCGGGAATACATAACTGTAGAGCTAAACAAACCCCTTGAACACAGAAAATTATATTGTTTTAAGTTGCATTATGCTTTGGCTGACCGTTCAAGCTTTGCCGTGGATGCCCTTGGCATAAGCTTTACAAGGAAAAAGCTAAAGGCCTGGGATGCCGGCTTGCTGGATGCCGAACCACTTGTGTACAATGTCCCCGGTAATATAATGAAAAACAAAAACCAGTGGCACGAGTTATGTGGTGCTTTCAGGGCAAGAGGCAGGGAAAATTTTCTCACCATAGGTAACTTTTGCCCCAATATCAAAACACACTATTATCAGGCCACCGACAGCATGGCTGATTCAAGCTTTGTATATGCATATTATTATATTGACGATGTAAAACTTTATGAAATTGACCACCCGTTTGAATGTGGTTGCCTGGATGAGCTTTCTCAGGGTTATGACTGGCTGGATGAGGATTCTAAAGGTTTTATGGAAGCTTACAATGATTACCTCCAACAAAAACAAGCAGAAGAAATGCTTGCCGCTTCTGAAGACATAGAGGGGAATGATATTAATAGCATTGACGGCATTGACTCAGACAAAAAGGATAATAATACGGGTTCAGACATTGATAATACCAATGAGCAAGATGCCGGAAATGAAGATTCCGGAAAGGAAACAACACAAAATAACAACGGGAAAGGAGAAAAAGGCGACATGGATCAAGACAATGACAGCTCAGATGAACATGACGAAGGAGATGCCGGCAATGATACAGGTGATAAAAATGGAGATAATGATACCCATCATACAGATAATGACAAAGAAACCAATGATCAAAAGGGAAACCTTGCTTCAGAGAAAAAGGGGGGAAATGACACAGATAGTTTGGCACATTCAGGTGAGAGCAGCACAGACAACGATCAACAAGGCTTAAACCGTGCCAACCTGACTGACTATGAAAGCATATCAGGACAGCTCAGGGAAGGCAGCCTTGATAAACAGGAAGAAAAACTGATTGAAAGCCTCAGGGATGCCGGCACAGGGTTTTCTATTGAACTGCCGAAAATATATTTTGCATTTAATCAATCTGAGCTCTTACCATCATCATACCCTGCCCTGGAAAAACTTGCCAACATCCTTGCTGAACATAAAAACTTACAGATTGAAATACGCGGACACACAGACAACGTTGGAAGCAACTGGTACAACAAACGCCTTAGTAACGACAGGGCTGAATCTGTATATGAGTTTTTGATTGAAGCCGGCATTGATGAATCAAGGTTGAAATACCGTGGTTTTGGTAATAAAGTACCCGTGGCTGATAATGATACGGAAGAAGGCCGGCAACTAAACCGAAGGGTGGAGGTTAAAGTTGTAAGCAACCAGTAATTATCTTTAAAAATAAAATAAAAAAAGGCCACTTAAAAAGCGGCCTTTTTTATTTGAATATGTTTTTAAGAAAACTTAGCGAATCACATTAAGTTTCTCTGTGGTTACTTCATTACCATCTTCGATACGGATAATGTATGTACCGTTTGAGAGGTCTGAAATGTTAACAGTTTCGCGGCTGCTGGTTGCAGTTTGTGAGGCCACTTTCTGACCAAGCATGTTTAGAATGTTTATTTCAGCGTTTTCAGCGTTTTCAACATAAACAGTGTTGTTGGCAGGGTTGGGGAAAACAGATATAATGGAATTGTCCAAATCATTAACCTCTGTACCTTCATCAACTTCGAAAAGATCCACATATGCAGCAGCACCATCATTGCCTACATAATGAAAGGCAAATTGTACAGAAGCTTCACCACTATAATCAGATATATCAACAATTTGCAAGGTATCTGTCCAGTCATCAAATACACCTACATCCGTAAGGTCCCAAAGGCTGGTCCATGAAGTACCACCATCAGTTGTAACCTCAAAATAAAGGTTATAATTATCTTCTGTAATTGCCCAATGATAACTGGCTTTCCAATAAAAACTGGCATGGATTTGTGACGGGACAGTACTAAAATCAAACTCAGGTGAAATAATGTATTCATCCTGATCATTCAAATTATCATCATGATCACAAACAATGTTACCATCACCCTCATAAGATGAAGTACCACTGTCATCCCAGTACCATGTTTGGTTGGCATTGATGCCTTCAATTGTCCAGCAAGCTATACCTGATTCAAAATTTTCGGTATAAGGAATAGATGTTACTGTTTCACAAGAGGTATTAAAGGTGAACGGGCCACTCCATAAACTGCTGTCAGAATCACATACAGCCTGAACATAAAAATCATAAACAGTACCACTTTCAAGGCCTGTTAATTCATAGGGATTATCCGTAACATTGATCATATTACCATCTCCCTGTGCAAAACCAGTTTCACCCCACTCAATATTCCATTCCGAAGCCGAGCCATTTTCAAGCCATCCAAGGTCAGCCGTTGTTGTGGTTTCGCCGGTAACATACAATTCTGTTGGCTGGGGACAAGATACAGGCACTATACTACCCGGAATCATGATGTCATCAACAGCCCAGCCATATCCCCAAGCGCCATCATCATTATAATGAAAAGCAATAAGCACATCAGGTTCACCGGCATAAGCGGAAAGATCAATGTTTTCTTCCTGCCAATCAGAAATATCGTCGCTTGATAATACTTCAACATCAGTCCAGCTCACACTGTCTGTAGAAACCTTGATCGTGAATATATCATTGTATCGAACATTACTAAATCTCAGAAACGGATCAGAGATCCCGGTAAAATCAATGGCAGGCAGTATCATCCAAACATCAGACATATCGGCATCGCAGGCATCATCATTAGTATACGCATACGTTCCATGATCTGGTATTGGAAAAGCACTACTCCCACCATCGGTGCCTATTTCCCATCCACAATCGCCATCAATATACTGCATGTTGGGAACGAAACCAGATTCAAAATCGATAACGACCAAATCTCCGATAATCAACTCATTGGATATGGCTGAGCCTCCTTCACCAATGCTATTACTTGCAATAACTTCATAATAATAATTATCCGGATCAGTAAGTGTTTCTGTAAATGTCGTTCCTGTCTGATCTTCAGAGACAGTGTCACTACCAGGAAATCTTATGACATCATAAGTAATCCCTGTACCTGATAAATATCCGCCATGCAACCCTTCTACAGGAGCTGTCCATGAAAGGCTGGCATCCATGCCGGTTGCGGTAAGCTCAACATCTGTTGGTTCAGCAGGAACATCTTCTCCAACCCATGCAGAAATAGTTGCAGGAATTCCTTCACCATTTGAGTTATAGCCAACAACAGTAAATGTATAGTCGCCTTCAGAAGCAACGGTAACTGTATATGAGCCAGGATCGCCTATTGCAGCCGCGTCATTTACATAGGTTGGTGTGGTTTCATCATCGACATACAGACATATACTGTCCAATTCATCCAATGTGTTCCCATTAACATTAAGTGTTGGATTTGTCCATGATACATCAGCCGTTAAAGCACCTCCGGCATCCGGCACTGCATCAAGATCATTAGGAGCGCCCGGAGCAGCAGTATCAGCTGTCATTGCCAATTCATACCCAACAACAAGATTTGGATCCTGTTGTATATTGCCAACAAGAATAAATTCTCCACCAGATTCAAATGAACATGCACCTCCTGAAATGGATTCTGTTAAATACCCTGGAGCATCTGAGCAATCATGGGTTACACCTGTCATCGAATATGTATTTATATCAAATTGATAAAACACAGCTTCCGCACCTGTAGGTTGCTGAAATAACCACAGACAGGGATTTGAAGGGTCTGTCCATGGGTCATAAGCAGAGCCATAGCAGGATTCAAGGGTTACTGTTGAAGGCACAAGCTCAGAACCACTCATATCAATGGCGCCTAATTCTTCCCAGTCTCCAATCCAAAATCCGCCATTGCCACCATCAAGTTCCGGATCATAAGCTATATGCCTGATCCCTGTCACTCCTGTGCATGTAACAGAAATTTCACTTTCCAGCGTTTCATTGGCTAAATCCATTTGATAAAGTGTCATGCTGGCATCTGAACCGTAAAAATAAGTGCCGTCATAGGCCATGTCACGGATATTCCCTACATCAGTTATCCCAAAATCCTCCGGATTTGTGCCATCCATTTCGTAGCGTGTAAAAACTGTATCGTCCCACGCTGTTGTATAAAAATTCGTGCCATCAGTTTCGATGCCCGGATGACCAGCTGCAGATGCATCAAAGCTAAACTCTACATCCCAGGTTGCCTTTGCGCCACCGGTGTGTACAGCACCCGATGAGAAAGGCGTTACATCATGGATACCTGAGGTTTTTTCTTTCTGCCGCTCAACTTTTTGCTGATCATAAGATTTTGAATCTTTTTGATGCAAAGCATCAGTTTTCGTTGCGTATTGAGCAAATGTTATTGCTGATATAAGCAACATTCCGATAATTAAATAAAGTTTTCTCATAATATTTCAGTTTGGTTTATAAACCACAAATATATAAATTCTAATTAATATAATCAAAATAATATTATAAATTCTTAATCAACAGTTAAGCGATTGTTGCATGAATATTTATCATTAAGGGAAATAGTGATTAACCCATGGTAGCGTTACATATGTCAAAGTCAAAACAATTTTACCATAACATAGTATTGAACGTTTTACCGCTACGTTACTCAAATCAGCTTTTAATTTGGATCAAGGGTAAACAAAAAAAAGCCGGAATAAATCCGGCTTTTTTTTAAGTTTATGTGATTCTGGTATTTATTTAACCACGTTCAGTTTCTGTGTAATCACTTCATTACCATCTTCGATACGGATAATGTATGTACCGTTTGAGAGGTCTGAAATGTTAACAGTTTCGCGGCTGCTGGTTGCAGCTTGTGAAACCACTTCCTGACCAAGCATGTTTAGTATGCTTATATCAGCGTTTTCAGCGTTTTCAATATTCACTACATTGTTGGCAGGGTTGGGGAAAACATTTATTTTGTTATCAACATTTTCTGTAACATCTGTGTACTCATTAATTGAAACTTCATCAATTAACAAACTCCACATATCAGCTTCACTTACACAATGGAAACCAATGTAATATATTCCACCTGTAGTTACCTCAAATGTAACTTCTTCAGTTTCATATGTCTCATTTGTTACTTCCATTTCAGGTACAAGTTCATCTGTCATAGCAGATGCAGTATTATCATCACCCCAAAATACTTCAAATTTTTCTGGATAATCAGTACCACCTGCAGTATTATACTTAAATGTTAAAATGTAAGTGCCTGCTGCAAGATCCATACATGAGGTATAAGCCCAATCATCAGCTGCTGCATTGACTCCACTGCCGGATAC
>JBNJGX010000051.1:0-11926 GCA_051748025.1 Bacteroidota bacterium | reverse complement strand
CTGTTATATTTATTTTTTATAATTGCTGGTGTTGCACTTGTGATTATTTTGTTATATGTGCATAACAAAATCAGTGCCCGGCTGAGTGACACAGGGGAGACAATAGAATTGTTCATGGGTTTTGAAGAAAATGAAGATACTACCGGTGTAGGTGGTATAAGTTTCAGCGAAATTGATGAAAAATACATCACATCAGAAAAAGCAGTTCAAGGAGAGCGGAGTTTATTTATTTCTCAAAACAGAAAATTCCAGAACCTTGCTAAAATATCGAAACTCAAGACAGACCAATATTTTCGACTTACAATAAAATGCAATGTTGAGGCTGATCCCATTCTGGTTGCACAAGCCGGAGAGGAATTGTATGAAGTTTCAAAAACAATTTCACAGGCTGCTGACTGGAAAACAATAAGAACTGAATTTTTTGTCCCGCCGGCTATGAAAGAAGACGTTGTCGGTGTTTATATCTGGAATAAATTAAAACAGGATGTCTGGGTTGACTCCCTTGCAATTCATAGTTCACAAGGAAAAACATATCCTGAATTTGACAGTTTGCCTTTTATTCATTTGCTGATCAATGATGAACCCATGTACAAACTGAAAAAATTCCGGGAACGTGCTTATGAAGCAGGCACCATTTTCCCTGAATGTAAAGAGGAGTTATCAGCATTGATAAATACAGGAGGCAAATTAAATGACATCAATATACGCCTGAAAGGAGACTGGCTTGATCATGTAGAGGGGGATAAATGGTCATTCCGGATTGAAATGAATGATGACTCATGGAAAGGGATGCGTGAATTTTCACTCCAATCACCGCATACCAGGGATTTTATGCGGGAGTGGTTTTTGCATGAAATAGCGCTTGATGAAGGCTTGCTTGCCCCAAGGTATGGGTTTGTTGGTGTGTATCTGAACGAAAAATCCAAAGGGGTATATGCTTACGAAGAACATTTTGAAAAACAAATTGTAGAGTCTGCTTCTCACAGGGAGGGGCCTATATTGAAAATGGATGAATCAGAATTCTGGGATAATATCCGGCAGGAAATACACGCGGACTATGCTTATGAAACATGTGAGATCAGAGCATTCGGGGAAAAAAAGATAAGAAGGTCTCCCAAATTGTGGCAATATTTTGATCTTGCCCAAAATCTTGTTAAGCATTACAGATGGCTTTCTGCGCCGGCGAGTGAGATATTTGATATTGATAAAACCGCCAGGACTTTTGCCTTACTTGATTGCATGCATGGTTACCATGCTTACCGGTGGCATAACCAACGCTTTTATTACAACCCGGTAATTTCACGTTTGCAGCCCATTATATTTGATTGTTATGCAGATAAATTTGTTTTTGACAGCACAAAATCAATATTTGGATTGGGGTTAAACTCACCGGAAAAAGTTATGCACAAACGAGACAATCACCTATTTAAAGACAGCCTATTCAGAAAGGCTTATTTTGATGCAGTCAGAAAATACAGTGATCCGGCATTTCTTGATAAATACCTTGATAAATTTGAAGGGGAGATTAAGAAATATGAAAGCATGATACAAAAAGAATTTCCCTATTATTCTTTTGATGTTGAGGTTTTTAGAAATCGTTCTGAGCAAGTCAGAGACAGCCTGGATAGTTTTATTAATTGTTTCGATTCAACAGAACTCCCTGACGCTTATGCAAAACTGGGGGTAGATTTTCCGGGACCATCTGTTAATAAAGCAGATGATGTGAATGTACAACACTGTGTGAATGCTTTTGCCGGTAATAAGGATTCTGTTTCCATATACCTTATTACTGACAGCAAAATAATTTTTACAGGTTTTGGTAACAAGAATAAGCGACGTACTGATATCAACAAACAACCCAAATTTCAACCAACACCAGTGTATAAAATTGCCAAAATACCTTACCCTGATTATGATTATGGGTACATATATTTTAAAACCGAAACAGGGGATGAGGAGATGGCAGTTAAGATTATTAACCTGCCTGCCCCGGGTAATTATAATCCCAGAACGGAATTAACCAACCGGTATCAAATCGACAAATCTTACCTGAATGCAGACAATCAATATGTTATAGAGCCAGGTGAACATAGTTTTTCAGAACCTGTAGTTATTCCCGGTAATGCAGAACTAATCATAGAAGCCGGAGCCAATATTTCTTTTTCTGATGAAGCGGGGCTTATATCTTATTCCCCGGTTAACATTTGCGGAACTCAAAATAATAACGTTAACATTATCGCTGAAGATACGGTATCCGGTTATTTTGCTGTGCTTGGTAATGGTAAGAAATCCGTTGTTAAACATTGTAATTTTAAAAACCAAAAAAACCTTTCATACAAAGGATGGATTTTGACCGGGGCCGTTACTTTCTATGAGTCTGATGTGGAAATCTCACATTCGGGTTTTTCCAATAATCATAGTGAGGATGCCCTGAATATCATACGCTCAGATTTTGTGGTGAGGGATTGTTTTTTTAATGAAACATTTTCCGATGCTTTTGATTCAGATTTTTGTACCGGTACCCTCTCAGACAGTAAGTTTTTAAATTCCGGGGATGATGCCATTGATTTTTCAGGCTCGCAGATCAACATCTCTGACTGTACCATGGATGGTGTTGAAGATAAGGGGGTAAGTAGCGGTGAGCAATCTGAGTTGACATTGCATAATTGCACAATTAAAAATGCATATACGGGGATATCTTCAAAAGACCTGTCGCTGGTGAAGGGTGAGAATATCCATATTGAAAGCGCATCCATTGGTTTTTTGTTACTGGAAAAGAAACTTGAATTTGGTCCGGGCAGGGTTGAGCTGACAAACAGTACCATAAAAGATGCAACCCAAATGCATGTGATAGAACGGGGCTCTGTATTAAAATTCAATGGAAAAACCATAAAAGGTAACAAGCGAAATCTTAAGGCAAAATACTATTGATAAAAAGGAAACTTAAACTATAAACTTATGAATTACGACAGACTAATTAATTATTTTAATTTTGAACCGCAAACCATTGATGTGCGGTTGTTTATTATCAATGCATTGATTTGCATCGTGCTGGCCATTGTTTTGGAATTTACTTACAGAAAGTGTGCCCACAGCTTGTCAAACAGAAGCCGTTTTGCATACAATTTCGTGCTGGTTTCACTGACGACCATGCTTATTATCACACTTATCGGTAGCTCAGTGGCTTTATCACTGGGTTTGGTTGGTGCATTATCAATTATCCGGTATCGTGCAGCCATTAAAGAGCCTGAGGAATTATCTTATTTGTTTGTGGCTGTTGCCTTAGGTCTTGGCATGGGCGCCAATCAACCAGGTGTGACAGTGGCAGCATTTGTTATCATTCTGGCAGTTATCTGGATCCGGTATTTTATTAAACCCATGAATAAGCATATTGCCTTTAATTTCATTGTCAGATTAAGTAATCCTGAAGAAAACAGCATGAGCAAAATTTTGGATATGATGAACAGGCATTTTAAAAAGTACTCTTTGAAACGGTATGATGAGGAAAAGGAAATGCTTGAAATGGGTTTTGACATTAAGCCAAAGGATCCCAAAACGCTGGAGCGCTGTAAAGATGAATTGCAGAAAATGGATGAGAATGTATCAGTATCTTTCATAGATGCAGAATAATATGAATAGTACGGCACTAAATATTGAACAGAGAAGGTATGAACGGAAGTTTGTCCCGGAAATTTCTACGGCTGCTCATGTAAAAAATATTGTACTTTCGCTGCCCGCTTTTTTTCGCCCCTTGTATCATCCAAGATATGTCAATAATATCTATTTTGATACTGTAAATTTTGATAATTTTTACGATAATGTGCATGGCAGAAGTGAAAGGAAAAAAGTGCGAATACGGTGGTATGGAGATCTGCTTGGTGAAAATGTAAAGCCCATACTTGAAATTAAAATAAAATCAGCTTTTGTGGGGGACAAAAAACAATATCCCCTGCCTGAATGTAACATCTCAGATATCCTGAATTCAGGAAAAAAACGTAAAGCACTCTTTAATGATGCAGGTTTGCCTGTGGATATCATTAATTTGCTCAAAAAAGAACAGCCCTACCTGTTAAACCGCTATTTGCGCAATTATTTCATTGATCATACGGGTAATTTCAGGATGACAGTGGATCAGGATGTGCGTTATCAGCCTGTCAGAAAGAATTTTAACCCACAAGCTAATCCGCAATTACTGAACAATTTTCCTGTTCTTGAGCTTAAATATGATGAACAATTTGATGATATGGCAAGGGACGTTACCGATTATATCCCATTCAGGATTATTAAAAATTCCAAATATGTCAATGGTATGGAAGCTTTTTATTTGGTGCGTGCGTAACAGATATTAAATTTGCAGTCGAACTAAAAATATAAATGACTGGTAAAATAGAATTTCCCATTAAGTTTATACTGTCCACCGGCAGAACCGGGACACAGTTTTTTAGCAGTTACCTTAATGAAAGCTGCCATGATATCTTGTGTTTGCATGAACCCAATCCTTCCAGAAGGTTTAAATGGTATTCCAATTTTTATTTACAGCACAAACTGCCAGCAAGTTTTATTGCCCGTCAATATCTTCATTGCAGAAGAAAAATATTCAGCCGCTCGGATTTTTCTCATTACATAGAATCCAACAATTTTATGTTCGGGAATATGCTGGCTATAGAATCAATAGCTCAGGATTTATCAGTTATTCATCTGGTTCGTGAACCGGTTTCTTATATTTGCTCTCATTTAAACAAAGGATTCTGGAGTGGTATAAAAGGCTTTACAGCTCGCAATATTCCCGGATGGCTGGAATTTATTAATCCGGAAATCCGCAAATCCGGTGACCCTGTATTGATTTTAGCTGCCCGTTGGATTTATGTAAATAAAGTGATTGAAACTTATCAACAACGATATCCTTATTTGTTGGTTCGCTTTGAAGATTTGTTTGGTAATAATACCAAAAAAGGTATTCACACATTGAACAAAGTTCGAATTTTTTGTCAATGTCCCCCGATCACTGAAAAACAGCAACGTTACTGGTTAACACAAACGGCTAACCAGTCGAAAAAACAAAGGGCTGAAAAATATCCCATAGAATCCCGGCATTTGGAATATCTAAAAATCAATGGTGCTAATCTTTTAGAAAAATACAATTATTCCATCTGATATGCAAAAATGGCTTAAATATCTTGTCTATTTATCTGTAGCTTTCCTGATATGGTATCTCTGGACGACAGATTTTTTGCAAATTCCTGAGATTAAAAATGTTGGTTTGCTTGTTTTTTCAATTGTTTTGCTAATGAGTGGATATTTGACTAAAAGTAAAGCCTGGCAGGTGGGATTGAAAGCAAAAGGAATGGATGTGAGCCTGCGCGACAGTGTCTCTTCTACTGGACTGGCCGAGCTTGGGAAATATATCCCGGGGAAGTTATGGGTCATTTTGGGGCGTGCCGGATATATTTCCAGTCATTATGACATTAGTGTCCGCCGGGCTTCTGGGATATCATTGGTAGTACAGTTTATTACGATTTGGTCTGGAATCTTAATGGCTATGGTAGGAATTATTTTTATCCGGGTTCCGGCAGGCTGGATGTTCGCCCTGGCGGCTGGTTGGGTTTTGCTGAGCCTTATATTATTTCTGAAACCACTCCACGATCTAATCCAAAAACTGATTAAAAAGCTGATTAAAAAAGAATTGAAACTCCCATTTATTAATTTGCAAGAAATCAGACCTTATCTATGTTGGTATTTTTTTGACTGGCTGGTTCGTATGGCTGGTTTTTATCTATTGATGTGGGCTGTGTGTGGAGAAGCTCCTTCTGTAGCTATTGCCGCTGGTTTTCCGTTGGCAATCACTTTGGGTATACTCGCGGTTATTGCTCCTGGGGGGCTTGGCGTGCGGGAAGGTGTGTTTGTGATTTGGTTTCAGGCTGCCGGATTCGATTTAGCCACTGCAACATCACTATCCGTTATTATACGGCTTTGGTCTCTTGTTGGAGATGTGGGTATTTTTGCTCTGGGGGTAGCATTGAAAAAACGGTTTAAATCTAACTGGTAAATAAAACTGCAGAGTTTTGCGTAAATAGCAATACAAATGTTATGGTTGTGGTAAACATTTTAGGCGAAGAATGAATTGATAATGAAGCAATATAGGTATAATATGTTTAAGGGTAACAATCTATAAACAATTAACGTGAACAACATAATTTCAGCATATTTGCTTTCATAAATAGTGATTTATTGTTGTTTTCTTTCATGACTTTTTAGTTCAAATAAAATATTTTCCTGATTTTGTCTCATTCTTGCAAACATATCAAGAATAAATCCAATCATTAAAAAAACCAAAGAAAGTATAAAAAAGAATCCCGCAACAAATCCTGCCCATTTATGTGGTGAAAAAGAGCCTGTGTTTATATAATATATAATGAAAAACACCCCAAAACCCAAAGAGAGAAGGAACGTAAACAAAGCAAAATAACCGAACAGCCGTAAGGGTTTATAATCCCTGTAAGCCTTTATAATGATTTTAAATGTTTTGATCGCATATTTAAACAGGTTTGATGCCACCCTTGATTTTCCATATTCCCTTGTGCCTCTGACTTTAACAGGAACTTCTTCTATTTTTAAATTTTTAAATGCAAGGTCGATAAAAGTTTCCTGTGTATAGGTAAATTCCCCGAACAGGTTCATTCTCAACAATGCATTTCGGTTGTATGCCCTGAAACCACAGGATACATCATAAATTTTGTGCTTTGTTATCCAACTGATCAGGCGAGACATTTTTTTATTGCCCCATAGCTTTGATTTTGGCATATCGGGGATTAATGTTTTGTCTTTGAAACGTGAGGCAGTGACAAAGTCGGCCTCATCGTTAATGATAGGTGTAACCAGTTTTATAATGTCTTTTGGATTAAACTGTCCATCTGCATCAATGTTAACCATAATGTCAGACCCTTCTTCCAGGACAGCATCTACACCTGTTTTGAAAGCAAAACCCACCCCGCGGTTTTCCTTATGGGTTAAAACAACAGCCCCGGCCCCGGATGCAATCTCAGCGGTTTTATCTTGTGACCCGTCATTAACAACAAAAACCTTATCAACAAAATCAGGCATTGAGTCAATGACTTTTTGTATTTGTAATTCCTCGTTGTATGCAGGAACAACAACAGTTATTGTTTTATTTTTTAGCATATTTTTCTCCGTAGATATTAAACACCCTATTGGCTTCCAGTTCAAGCATGTCGTTAAACTCGACATTCTTCTTATCTGCTTTGGCTTTTACCTGATTTTTCCATCGACTTGAAGCCAGGATGTTCGCTTTATATTTTTTTATTTTAAGTCTGTTATAATATTCCTCAGCTTGTTTTTTATCAACAAGTTGAGTGGCATAATTTTGTAATGTGGAATCAATTATTGTTTTACAATTTGTTGAAGATAATGAATCATAAAAAGGTAGTCTTTTTTCTTCAATGATAAAATTCACAAGTTCCTGATCCGTTACTTCTACCTTTTTTGTTTTGTTATTTTTTCTAACGTAGATGCCTTTTCTTGCTTTTTCGTAATCAGGAAGGGTAATAATGTGCCAATATTTTTCGGAGGGTTTTAGTCTCAAAAAATTTTCCCAATATGTTTCTTTATTCATCCACCAGTAATGTATAGCCTTATGTCTGTATTGTTGTATTTGGAAAAGATTGAAACCAGCAAGGGCTAATAAAACAGTAACAATAGTAATTTTAAATATCATATTTTTTGTACTGAAATATTGTATTAAGCCGGCAAGAGGAAAAGCCAATAAACCGTAAAAATCAATCATTGAGCGTTGTCCAAAAGAACCGCCAAACCACCAGCACCACCATGAACTTAGTATGTATATGCTTAATAAACTAATAGATATTAATGGCCAAAATAGTTTTCGGTTTCTTTTCCATATAAAAATAAAACCAATAAACGCAACAAACATCATAGGGGTGTAAACAAACCATCCTTTGGCATAACTAAACAAAAATTTAATAATTTGAGGGTTATCCAAAAAGAATTTGGCATCTTTTTCTCCATAAGTAAAGAATATGAAATTTCCCGAAACATATTTCCAGTATATAAATTGAGGTACCCATATAATAACAAAAAATATGATCATTAACAAAAGCTTTTTCCATTCACTGAATATGGATATAAGGTTTGTTTTGAGGTCTTTAAATGATTTAATACCATACAATGGGATAGCTAAAAGAATGATAATATTTGTAGGCCTTATTAATGTAATTAACCCACCTATTGCACCAATGATTATTGTGCGTTTTATTGTTTTCTTGTCATGCCATTTTATTACAAAATAGAAAAATATAGCAATTAATGCGAAACTGTAACAATGTGTCATTGGAGCTTCGTATGTTATGTAATAAAATAAATTTGTTCCTACAGCAACAAGAAAAAGTGTTAATGCAGTAACATTTTCTGAAAAAAATCGTTTTAATGTTTTTCTTAAATAATACATTCCTAATATAAAATAGAAAAATGCACTAAATATTAATCCTACATGATACGGAACTGTGTACCCATTAGCTTCATATTTAGAGGATAAAGAAGCATAAGCATGGCTTGTTAAAAAAAACGGGGAATATAAATATGAAAGCCCCATGGACGTCACAATGCACCTTTTACCAGTAGGCGTTTCAATAGGCCAAATCCATTTACCAAAAAAATCAGGGTCTTCATCCAAAAATTCTAATGATAAATCATTATGAATGATTGCAGCAGGAAGATAAGCATAATATGATTTTATATCCCAGATAATTACACCTTCATCTTTTTCCCACATTTGAAGAAATAAATTGATAACAGGGATGATAATGATTAATAAAAGTATTGTTCCCCAACTGGATTTAAAATTAAAGCCTTTTTTCATTTAACCATTGTTTTTGTTTCTCAAAAATAGTTTACTTTTTTGAAATATTAAAAATTTAAGATTATTATCTTTTATATCTCATATTTGTAGGATCTGTAACTCACCTAAATTGAGCGATTTCTCTTTCTGGTAAATTAAATGCAGATTCTTATTTGCCAAAAATTATGTATTTGTAATTGCTGGTACGATGCATATTTAAGAAAAGAACAAAAATAAACATATTAATTTAATGCGTTTTTTCTTTTAGTTGCTCATAAATAAACATCGCCTTTTCTAATAAATCCTTTGAATAATTATCTCTAATCTCTCTTGGATTATGGAACGGTTTATATTGAGGTAATTTTGTTGCAATATTTATTTTCTTTACAATGCGTTCAATGGTTTCGCTGGGACGCTTACAATAGTCATTATAGTTAACAAAAATAGTGTTTGGATGATTTATTGTTAAGGCATAGTTGTAGTAATTTATCCAGCTTTGTAACCAAAAATCTATTTTACTTTTATCCTGGGCATTATCTAAAACTTCTCCATTAAGAGAAAAAGGTTTCTGATTTGAACCAAACTCATGATGACCAAGCCAATTCATATATTCAAGAATAAAGGTATCTTCGCTCTGTTGTTTTATATAATCTATGTGTTTCTCTTTCAATGATGCTGCATGAGATAAGGGATCCCGATATAATACTACCATCAAGAACTTATTATTAAAAGATCTGAGCGATTTATATCTTAAAATAAAATTGTTGTTTTTAGCCAAGTAAACTTTTTTGTTATTATTTTTTACTAAAGACTGATATATAAGATAATCATTATAGTCATTAAATGATAATTCGTATTCGTGCAAATTATTTTGTCTGATGAAAGCGTCATCGGCTTTTACTTTAAAGAAATACTCCTCTAATGCCTCATTTGAATTATAACCAATCTTAATGCCATCTTTATGACTTCTTTCCCGAAGATTTTCTTTTTTTGGTTTATATATCTTAGCCCAAAGGTTAGGAGCCATCAGGAATGGCATATTGGAATAGTTCAGGGAAACAAAATCGTCGATTTGAGCCAAATCATTCATAAGACTTGTTGTTCCTGAACGAGCTAACCCAGATATTATAATAAAATCTTCTCTTGTTTTGAGTGCAAATTTATTCAATCGTTTTTTTTCTTTTTTGAACAGCTTTTCTGAAAGATTATAATTATTAAGGGCCATACGATGTAATAGTTTGGAAAAATCAGAGTAACTAGATGTATTTTTTTTACCAAGAGGTAATATGAAAGGCAATGTAGCTCCTGCTGACATTGAAAGGATTGAATAAAAAGAAGAAAAGTCAAGACTTTGGAATGCTGTATCAGCTATCAAAATATATGCAGCCAGAGGTACACTGCCTGCAGCAAAAGCGAGTATAATAAGAAGAATGATTTCTGAAATAGATCGGATCAATAGTTTATTATATTTTTTTATAAGCTTTATCTTATTATCTTCATTATTTTGAGAGAGGAGTTTATCCAACAATGCAACGCTATTCTCCGCCAAACGAAAAAAGAAATTGCTTTTAACCCGGAACAATAAGAAAATCAGAAAAAAACTTAAAAGTAGCGCTAAATAATAGCAAATAGTCATTTGTTCTTTTTCTTAAAAAACTTCTTAACTTTCAACCAAAAAATATATCCGAAGGCAAATAATACAATCCCTCCGATAATAAACATCAAAACTATTGTTCCAACTCCAAGACCCGGGCCTATATATAACAAATTACTCATAATCAACTATTCTTGTCCAGTTTGATAAATGATGATATCCCTTATGCTGGGATTTTAGTACATTTTTATAAATAACTTTATTTTCGGTTAACACCCAAATAATTCCAGAATTTTGCTCTTCCACAAAGAAAGTAGAATCATCCAAAAAAACCTGCAATCCTTCGGTTGAAGTGAAAATCCGGTTCGCTCTGAAAATGGAATCACCTATATACGAAAACTTCCCATTTACTAAATTGTATTTAACAATATTGGAATAAAAATCACCAATATTAATGAGCTCTGTAGAATCTTTTGGAGGAGGTTTACTCTCTTTTGACCATTTCGTGTAATAATTATTATTGAACATAATAAGGGTAGTATCATTTAAAAAATCAACATCATGCTGGCTTATAAAAGGACCTTCAATAATATCAATCAATTCATTGGTTTTCGGCCTGTAATGAAGCACAATTGAGGGTTGTCTTAAACTTATAAATACATCATCTTTATTGTAATAAGGTGTTGTTTTCATAGCTGGCTCTATATCATTGTGATGGAGCGGATCAAGCAAGCTGCCTGATGGTTTAAGAACATAATTGGCAACATTATTTTCTTTTAAAATTTCAGCAATTGATTTATGAAAAAGTATCTTTCCTGTTTCTGCATCAACCTTTGTAATGAAATTATCTTTAAAAAAAACACTTCTTCCGTTTAATTTATAGTAGGCAGTAGAATAATGAAACGGATTATAGGTACATACCCAAATATCACCCTTATAATCCAGCTCCATAGCATGATGTCCCCTGATGTTGTCTTGCTTCCATATAATGTTGGATAAAGAATCAATTCTTCTTAATGGTTTTTTCGCGAAGGAATATACCAGTTCCTTTTCTGGAAACATCAAAGGATTTTTAATCCTGTCAGTGACCTCGTAAGGATTATCTACAGTCCATTGATAATGAACAGAATCATTTTTCAGGTTTAATAAAGCAATAGTTCTACTGTCACTATTCCCCGAATATGTGATTAATACTTTTAAGTCGGAATCTAATTTGTTTACAGGCTCAAAATTTTGTGGGGTTTCGACAAATGTCTTGGGTAAGGTTTTTACTTCTTCCACTGACTTTGCAAACATATCAGGAAAAGTGTACATGAATTTAATGGGCTCCGTTAAAAAACCAAAGTCCTTATTTCCTTTTGATATATGGTGTGACATCCACCCAAAAACAGAAAGGATGAACAGAAAAATAACTATGAGTGCAAATGTTTTAAGTACTTTTTTCATCATATTATTAATCC
>JBNJGX010000050.1:3832-12147 GCA_051748025.1 Bacteroidota bacterium | reverse complement strand
TGTTCAGCAAACTCTATAATGTTTTGACCTCTGAAAATTTCCATACTTTCCTTTATTTATGAGACCGCTAAGATATGAAATTAAATGATGACCTCAATACTTTTATTCCCCAATCAATCAACAGCTTTTTGTGAACAAAAAGTTTTAACATCTGGATTTTGGCTTTAATTTATGCTTTAATTTGCGGCAATGGTTTTGAATTATATATGGGTTGCGTTTTTCCTGATTGCCTTTCTTGTGGCACTGGCAAAGCTCATTTTTTTGGGTGATACGGCAGTGTTTACTGACATGGTAAATGCCACTTTTGATAATGCTGAACTTGGGTTTACGCTTTCGCTTGGTCTGACGGGTGTGATGACGCTTTGGCTCGGCTTGATGAAAGTAGGAGAAAAGGGAGGGGTTATTAATCTGCTGTCAAGGGCCATAAGTCCGGTGTTTTCAAAATTATTTCCCGGCATTCCCAGAAACCATTCTGTCAATGGAAGTATTGTGATGAACCTGGCCGCCAACATGCTTGGTCTTGATAATGCAGCAACACCCCTTGGGCTTAAAGCCATGACTCAATTGCAGGAGCTTAATAAGGATAAAAAACGTGCATCAAATGCAATGATAATGTTCCTGGTACTCAATACCAGCGGCCTTACCATCATTCCGATTTCTGTGATGGTGTATCGTGCACAAATGGGTGCTGCCAATCCGGCGGATGTCTTTTTGCCCATTTTACTTGTTACGTTTTTTTCTACACTAACAGGCATCATTGCAGTGTCTTTTTTTCAACGTATAAATTTACTTAACAGGGTAATACTGCTGTTTCTCGGAGGCATGTCTTTGCTGATAGCAGGTGTGATATATGGTTTTTCCCAGCTCGACCCTGATACAGCGAATGTTGTTTCAACGGTAGTTGGAAACCTTATCCTGTTTACCATTATCATTCTGTTTATAACACTGGCGGTGCGAAAACGGGTGAATGTTTATGATACCTTTATTGAAGGTGCCAAAGAAGGCTTTAAGGTGGCTGTAAAAATAATACCATACCTGGTTGCTATTCTTGTGGCTATTGGTGTTTTTCGTGCTTCCGGTGCTATGGAGTTTATTATTTCCGGCCTGGAGGCAGGCATTGCTGCTTTGGGACTAAATACCGATTTTGTGCCGTCTCTGCCTACAGCCTTTATGAAACCACTTAGTGGCAGTGGCGCACGCGGACTCATGGTTGAAGCAATGGATATTCATGGTGTTGACAGCTTTGTAGGCAGGTTGTCGTGCATGTTCCAGGGAGCTACAGATACCACGTTTTATATCATTGCAGTGTATTTTGGCTCGGTTGGTGTCAGATATACACGCCATGCTGTTACAGCCGGACTTATAGCTGATGTCGCTGGCATCATTGCTGCTATTTTACTGGGGTATTTGTTTTTCCATTGATCCTGCAATATTTTCGATAAATAAAATAACTTTATCGTCAGTCATAACATCCATACACCAAAAGTGTCATGCAAGTGCTAGCGGCAACATTATAATCTGATATCAGACATAAAATTATCTTTTCACTATCTGTTGTTGGTAAATCTCATCGCCAAAATGGATTTGCAGGTTATATAAACCAGGGACAAGTGATGTATCTGACAATACAAGCTGATGTTCACCTGCAGGTAAATGTCCAAAATCTTTTTCATACACTTTCTGTCCAAGGCTGTTCCACAACCTGACCGTAATATCAGATTCTATATTCAGGTAAGTATCAATATAAATTTTCCCTTCAAAAGGATTTGGATATACATTCAGGTTTCCGTATGTAGTACCAGGTATCCCTGTCAGATTATCACAATATACAATGTTTGAATAAGCCTTTTCATATGTTTGTCCGTCACCCGGATTACAGGGATCAGGTTTTCTTACCATAATCTGGTAATATACGCCATCTTCATCAGGATTCATTTCGGTATAATCAAAATCATTATACAAGACAGAATCAACAACTTCCATATTAGTTGCAGATGTTCCCCTGCGGATAAAATAATAAACAACAAAGAAACCTTCATAGGAATCCCAGTTAAGGTGACAGGCGCCATTCACATCCTCATCCACATCCAAAGAAATATTTGAATGCAATTCCCCAAGGGATGATTCATTGCCACAGGTATCCACAAGCGATATTTTATAATTTTCATCATTCTCTTCTGCATCTGAATCGGAATCCACAAAAATACCGGGATTTGTAAATGGAACTGTTTCAAGCAATTCGAAATCTGTGGTAACCGGATTTTCTTTGTAAATGTTGTATTCAGATGTTCCCATATTATCAGTTTTATTCCATATCAGCTCAACAAGGTTATCTTCATTCACATTAACGAGACAGATGTCATCATCTTCATATGGATATGACAACATAACCTCTACCGTATCACCATATTCACAATCATCAGTATCCACAACAAACACACTGAAAACGTCCTCAGTATCCACATCAATACTTGAGGTTGTTTCACCTGTATTCCATAAGTAAGATGCATACCCGCTGCCGGCATCCAGTGTTAATGTTTCACCTGAACACATCCAGGCCACGCCGCTTTCATCAAAAGCCCCCAAATCACCGAGCGAAGGTTCCTCAACCACACCTGATTCATACATTTCACATCCAAGGCTGTCAGTAATTGTCACAAAATATTCACCTGGTCCCAAATCTTCAGCGACAGGTGTATCTCCAGCCCCATTAGACCACTGGTATGATAATCCTGATGTGGCACCACCATCTACCACCACTTCAATTTCTCCTTCTTCGGCACCGTGGCATGGCATGTCAGTAACATTTACCTCAATTGTGTGCGCTTCCGGATCTGTGATTTCTACTGAATCAGTTATTTCACAATAATGTGCATCAGTGACATTAAAATAATACCAGCCGGGTTCACAATCAGAAATAATGGAGTCCACACCAATAATGTTACCATCATAATACCATAAGTACTCAAAATAAGGAGGGGAACCTCCTTCCGGAATGGCAGCAATACTACCATCATTATATCCCTCGCAACTGATTGGTGTAACATCAAAAGATAAACTCAACGAATCTGGTTCTTCGATGGTTACGGTAGTATCAATGGAACAAGCATTCTCATCTTCAACCACAAGCGTATAATCACCGGTATCGAGATTTTCAATATCCTGTTCTGTACTAAAAACACCGGGTTCACCAGCCAGTGTCCATTCATATGACAAAGCACCTGTCCCGCCTTCAGCATTTGCCGATATACTACCGGTAGTATCGCCATGGCATAACACATCTGAATAATCCACAAGGGTGAATTCCATCACAGGCGGCTCTGCCAGGCTGTATGCTTCAGAGATACTACATCCGTTTGCATCAGTAACACTCACGGTGTAGTCACCTGCTGTAATATTTGTAAGGTTTTGTGAGGTCTCTCCATTACTCCACTCAATAACATAAGCGGGTGTACCTCCGGTAATTTCAAGCTGTAGCTCTCCATCAGTATCCCCATAACATTCCACATCTACAATGGTTTCACTGACTGATAATGGCAGAGCTGGTTGTGATATGGTTTCAGTCAGCACTTCCTCGCAGCCATTGGCATCAGTAACCGTAACGGTATAATCACCGGCTATCAAATTCTCTAAGTCTTCTGATACAGAATCATTAGACCATATGATTTCAAAAGGTTCTGTACCTCCCGTAATCGTCAGGTCAATGCTGCCGGTTGAATCTCCATGACATGCTACATCAGTTTTACTAGCCGACAAGACCAGCGCTTCAGGTTCAATAATTTCATTTGACCTGGATACAGGGCAAATACCATCATTCACAGTAACACTATAAACAGCCGGGGTTAAATCTTCCCTGAGTTCCCCGCTGCCGGAATCACTCCAGCTTAACGAATAACCGGGATCATCTGTAAACAATTCTATCACGCCATTGGCGTCACCGTGACAGTTTATCTGATCTAATCCAATAACAGCATAGATTTCATTCACAGGGTTAAGAAATACGGTTGTATCCAAAGTAAAATTACCGTCATTGTTTTCCACTTTCAGGTGATACTGGCCATACGGCAAACCGGTAAAATCAGTAGTTCCGTGCCAGGTATCACCATTATCTATTGAATATTGATATGGGGGGTTATCTGTGTTTTCATCAATTGAAATACTCCCGTCAGTTGAAGACAGACATGTTGGGTCTGTAAGTGTAAACGTATTTTCAGGTTCCGAAGCCAGTTTCGTGGCGCTTAAATCACTGTTTGTCCCCACCCAAAAATAACTGTTTGCCTGGTTAACAATGGCC
Source organism: Bacteroidota bacterium (assembly GCA_051748025.1). Taxonomy (GTDB): domain Bacteria; phylum Bacteroidota; class Bacteroidia; order Bacteroidales; family ML635J-15; genus JAQIBY01. Next base: position 7,853 of record JBNJGX010000050.1, on the reverse strand, counting down.
TTTTTATGTGTGTATCCGGAAGATGAAAAAACATTGGTTGTTTTGTCAAAAGCCTCAACATTGCCACTGCTTTGATGAAGTACCATCAAAACATCACCATTATTCATATAGGTAATATCACTCAATGCATCACCGGGTTCGGAGTGATCATAATTTGACCAGGTTGTACCATCATACTTAGCCAGGGTAGTATCTGTACCTGCCCAAATATTGTTATCTGCATCCTGATAAAGGCCATAAACGGCAGTACCTCCGAGTTCAGTAGAATCATAACTTGTAAAACTGCTTCCATCATAAAACGACAGGCCATTTTGAGTGGCTATCCAAAGGTTTCCACTGTTATCTTCCAGTAATTCATATACGGTGTCATTTACAAGGCCATCAGCCACGGTAATTGTATCCATGCTGTCATCAGAGAGAATTTCCATCAGGCCGTAATATGTGCCTGCGTAAATCGTTCCATCGGCCATGATTTCAACTGCATTGACCGTATCATTTACGAGTCCTTGTACAGAGGTATAATTTTCAAAAGTCTGATCGTAATATTTTGACAAGCCCATATTATTAGTTGCGAAACAAACAGTATCAGCTTCTTTACTGATATCAACCACTATATTACCGGTAAGCCCATCATCATTATTATATGTTCTCCAGTATTCACCGGTAAATTCGTTAGCCCCGTCATCAGTTCCTATCCACAAAACATCATCAAAATCGTGCAAAGTATTGATGGTATTATTTACAAGATGATGATTGCTGCGTACATTATAATACACATTTTGTGTATCACACACAGAAATGCCTTTATATCCTGAGACTACCCAAATTTTATTGTCTGAATCAACAAATGCATATTGTACAATATCCTCAGATAAACCGTCATCATAAGTTATAGTATCATAATCTGTCCCATCATAATGAAACAATCCCTCATCTGTTGAAAAGAGAAAATCTCCGTTATACATTTGTGTTACATGTAAAATATTGTTTGTTGGTAAACCATTCCCTGTATTGAGGTATTCCCACTCAGCTTTATTGTAAAAACCTATTCCACTGCTTGTACCGACAACAATATTTCCATTAAAATCCTGGTATAAAGCACGAACCATATTAGAAGGCAGCCCTTCATTGGTTGTGAGGTTAGTAAAAGACACTCCATCCCAGACACTAGCTCCATTGGCAGTGCCTAACCAAACATCACCTCTAAATGTAACCATGATTTCGACAACGGTATTGGCAATTAAGCCATCATCTACATCATAAACCACCCAATTGCTCCCATCAAAGACGGAGACCCCTGCATCAAATGACCCAGCCCAGATATTACCGGCGGAATCTTCGGCAATTGACCAATTTCCATCAGCAGCAAGGCCATCACTCATATCATAATTTGTCCAACCAGAACCATCAAACACAGACACACCTTGTCCACCTAAGGCTACCCACACCTTGCCGTCGGATGCCTCGATAATTTCATGAGCAGTGGGATTAACAGCTCCACCGAGATCAGTTTCCTGTGTCCAGGCTGTACCGTCATAACGGGCAATGCCTTCATAAGTGCCAACCCAAATCTCTCCAAGACTGTTAATTTCAGCCACAGTTTTAGCTGCATCATCGGGTAAAGCATTTTCATATTGATATTCAATGTCTGCTTGTGCAAATAAGCACAATGCTGCCAACATCATGGGCAAACTTAAGATAATTCGTTTCATAACTGACTGATGGTTTGATTTGTTTTATCCAAAAATACAAAAAAAATCTATATTACAGGAATAAATAATAAGAAATAATTTTAGATTTGATAATCGTAACTAATCAGATCGAATACCGAACAGCTTAAGGACTGCGTACCAAGTTGATTTTTCTAACGGGTTTTCAGCCCTGCATGTTATGTAAGGGGTATGGATGTACCCGGTCTGTTTCCCGGTGTACTTTGAGCAAAAAAAGCGGGAAACAAAATTTTTTATCAAGCAAGTTTAGCTAAAGCCTCTTTTATCCTCTTGATGGCTTTTACTAGATTCTCATCTGATGTTGCATAGGAGAGTCTGAGGCATTCCGGGGCTCCGAAAGCATCACCACCAACCGTAGCCACATGAGCAGTTTCCAACAAATACATAGCCAAATCACCCGAATTATGAATTATTGTATTCCCATAAGATTTACCAAGGTAAAAACTGATATCCGGGAAAACATAAAATGCACCACCCGGGGTATTTGTTTTCATACCGGGAATATCTTTAAGCAAATCAAGCACAATATCCCTGCGTTTTTTAAACACTTTTGTCATTTCTGCTGAGGCCTCGGTACCACCATTGATAGCAGCTTCGGCAGCTTTTTGCGCAATGGAACAAGCCCCCGATGTAAATTGCCCCTGCAATTTCTGACAGGCTTTTATTATCCACTGCGGACCAGCCATATAACCAATACGCCATCCGGTCATGGCATAACCTTTTGAAACACCGTTAACAATAACAGTGCTGTCACATACAGTGTCAAATTGGGCAATACTTTGATGTTTTGTTTCAAAATTTATGTGCTCATAAATTTCATCTGATAAAATGATTATGCGCGGGTATTCTTTTAAAACATCAGCCAAAGCTTTCAATTCTGCTTTGGTATATAAACTGCCTGTCGGATTGGATGGTGATGAAAATAATATGAGCCTTGTTTTATCATTAATGGCTTTATCCAATTGCTCCGGCCGCATTTTAAAATCAGATTCAATACCACATTTTAACACCACAGGCGTGGCATCAGCAAGCTTCACCATTTCTACATAACTAACCCAGTATGGAGCAGGCACGATTACTTCATCACCTGGATCAACGACACTCAGTATAACATTAATAAGTGAATGTTTTGCCCCTGCCGAAACCATAATCTGACCCGGGTTATAATTCAGATTATTTTCGCGCTTCAGTTTTTCGGAGATGGCTTTTCTCAATTCCGGGTATCCGGGAACAGGTGGATAATGTGTCCAGTTTTCCTGAATTGCTTTGATTGCCGCATCTTTTATGTGCTGCGGGGTATCAAAATCCGGTTCTCCAATACTTAAATTCACCACATCATGGCCCTGTTCTTTCAGCTCACCGCTTTTTTGAGTCATTGCCAATGTGGCACTTACGGATAATTTTTCCAATCGTTTAGAAATTTTTTCTGCTATCATATCAGTATGCAAATTTTTATGTAAATTTAAACTTTTAAGTTTGAAAATAACATATTGTACAGCATCTAAAAACAAATTCTATGGTTGGAGAAATTCTTCAAATCACAATTCCTGCTCTACTTGTCATGGCCACAGCCATTTATATGATGAATCGCCATTCAAAAAGAGAGCATGAACTCAAGCTCACAGAATTGGCCCTGAGTAATCAAAAAACCATTACACCCCTAAGATTACAGGCTTACGAGCGGGTGGTTATTTTTCTTGAAAGAATAACGCCCAACAGCATTGTATTCAGATTACAAACACCAACCATGACAGCCGAGCAACTGCACAAAGAAATGCTTGAGCTGATCCGGGCTGAATATGAACATAATTTATCACAACAAATATATTTGTCTTCACATGCGTGGGAAAAAGTTAAACATGCAAAGGAAATGACCATCAAAATCATCAATGAAGCTGCTGATAAAGTAAAACCAGATGATAATGCAATGAAACTCAGCCGTGCTGTATTTAATAAACTTGTAGAATACGAGAAAGCACCTACCCACGCAGCCATAGATACACTAAAAGAAGATTTACACAAGATTTTTACCTGATTAAAGCATGTCTATAATATAAGGAATTCTTTATTTTGAAAATCCCAAGCTCACCTGCCTGACGCCGAGGCAGGAAATCCAAAATCCAAAATAAATCCCAACTTCTAAATCCCAATTTTTTAAACCTATTGCTATATTTGGAGTTCCTTATGTTTATATTATTTTTTTGGGATTTTAGATTTTGGATTTATCCGTCTGCGCCGGACAAAGCTTGCCCGGCGCTAGACGGGTTTTGTAAATTGTGGTTTGAGATTTG
>JBNJGX010000050.1:0-3732 GCA_051748025.1 Bacteroidota bacterium | reverse complement strand
ACCATAAAGAAATCATTTTTCCCATCTCCATTTGGTGTAAAGGCTGTAGGCGCATAAAAAGTAAATTCGTCCTGGACAATCACTTCTTTAACCATGGTGTCACGGCATCCATTTTCTGATTCAGCAATAAGCATAACTTCAAACTCTCCCCTGCCTTGAAATACATGGGTTGGTGAAGTAAAATGCGACGAATCACCATCACCAAAGAACCAAAAAGAAGAGTCTGCGCTTTCAGACAAATTGACAAAATTTACCTGGGGTTTAAGCACACTTACATTTTTGGGATCAGCATAAAAATCAGCATTCGGACCGGGGAAAACATGAATCATATCTACTTTTTCCCTTTTGTTCTTACAACCATATTCAGATGTCACGGTTAAGCTGACAGTAAAATCCCCGGAACTTTCATATACATGGGTTGGATTTTTTATATCGGCAAAATGGTTATCACCAAAATCCCAGGAATATGAATACTCTTGATATTCAATGTCGTTAAGCTCGGTAAATTCCACAACAAAAGGCGGACAGCCTTCAACCCTGTTTGCAACAAAATTATTGGGTGGTTTGGGCATAACATGAATTTCAATGCTATCTGTTGCTGAAGGTGTACCACAAGCATCATCAAGGGTAATGATATAATTTGTGGTTTCTTGCGGATATACGGTAAAAGGAGAAGGAACAACATCTCCATTCTGCAGGGTTAGTGAATAAGGCCCTCCATTTCCACCACTGACATCAACTTCAATTTTAACCGGTTCACCCGGACACACAGAATCCCGGTTTTTTGTAACACTTTCAATAACAAGGTCAGGATACACATTGATTTTTACATCATCAGCAGTGCTTGTACAACCGTTTGCATCACTGGCATATACAGTATAAGTGGTTGTGGTGTCGGGACTCACTACCGGATCACGTGTATTATAAGTACTGCCATCTGTACCCGTCCAGTGAAAATCATATTGGCCGCCGCCAAAAGGTGTACCCCCGGTAGCCTGTGCACTAAGCTGGGTATTATTGCCCTGACAAATCCAACGCTCATAAGTGTTAAGTTGTACTTGCAATTCCGTTGGTTCAGTAACTTGCGCCATCATAACAAGACGACAATTGTGAGAATCAGTCACAGTTACCTCATGTTCACCGGCACCAACATTCACAGAATCGCTTGTTGTTCCATCAGGCCACAGGTATGAATAACCTGGCGTACCTCCGCTAACTTCAACCCAGGCAAGGCCATCAACAGAATCGTGACAACTGGCTGGTTCGGAATAAATATTTCCGGTCATTTGAGGTGGCTCATCAATAAAAAATACCGTATCCACCTGACATCCAATAATATCTGTTACGGTCACAGAATACATGCCTGCGCATAAATTTTGATAAATATGGCCATCAGCACCCCAAGAATAATCAAACGGGTCAAGACCACCTGATATGTTTAATTGGGCTTCCCCGTCACAAGACTGATAGCAAGAGTTATCTTCAGTTATAAGCTGCATACCCATTTCCGGGCTAACTGTAACGGTCATACTTTGTATCGGAGATTCACATCCATGTGCATCTTCTACATACACTGAATAAGTTGTAGTGGTATCAGGTGTTGTGGTCAGCATGTTTGCGCCGGCACTAAATCCATTCCCTGAATCCCAGTAATATACATAGGGCTCTGTTCCTCCAATGGCCTGTGCATTTATGTCTGCAGTTTGTCCTTCACAAATTGCCTGATCAGGAGAAATTGAAACAAGCAATTCGTCAGGCTGAGTGAGCGTAAAACTTTCAGTGACAGAACAATCATGCTCATCTACCACAGTAAGGTAGTAACTTCCGGCAGGTAAATCCACACGGTCAGGGCCACTCCCTCCGTCAGACCAGTTATAAGTTAATGTACCTGTTCCTCCGCTTGCTGTTACGTGTATTTCTCCATCATCAGCATCAAAACATGATAAATTTTGATAAGATGTATCAGTGATAATCAGTTCAGGGGGCTCTGTTATGGTAAAGTCTTCTGATACTTCACATCCATTGGCATCAGTAACCGTTATGCTATAGTCACCAGCGCAAAGTCCTTCAATAAGATGGTTATCGCCCCATGAATAGTCATAAGGAAGCGTTCCACCCTGGACATCAATTTGAGCCCATCCATTACAGGATTGATAACACGGATCATCTTCAACTGTAAGCGAATAAGTCAATTCTTCCGGCACAAAAACTGTTTGAACGGTATCAGCAAAGCATCCATTATCGTCGATCGACAATGATATATCATACGTACCGGCATCAGGCCAGGTAACTTCATACGGACCCTGGCCGGATCCAACAGCATTACCACCATCAAAATCCCAGGTAAAATCAGCGGTATCAGTGGCATTACCTACATATTCCACCACAGTAGAATCACCATAACATGGGATAAATGTGGTGGTAAACTGTGCATTTGGTGTCTGGAAAAATCCGATTTCAACCACAGCGGTATCGCTGCATGCAGGGCTTACATTTTGTTCCACAAGTTGGAATTCATATATACCCCATGTATCAACAACAACAGTGGGATCAGTAGAGGTTTCCTGTCCGCCAAAATCAGCATTTCCCGGGCCACTGATTTGAGACCATTCTACAGTATTTACAGATGAATCAAGCGTGGTGTGCAAGGTATAAGTATCATCACAAACCTCATCATCGGGACCTGCATCAGCCACAGGGGTAACACAGCATTCATCATCACTCCAGTCCCGCACATGTACAGTAAAGGTTGTGTCATATTGGCAACCAAAATCATCAATAACGGAAAATGTATAAGTCTGATCTCCCGGGGTATCCGGATAAGCAGTTGCTGAACCACCGGAATTTGACTGCATGCCATTTCCTGACCAAAAAATATCATCCGAATCATACGTATGTTCAATAGTCCATGTATCCGCAGGGGTAATTGAATTATCAAAATTCAATGATACCTCAAACAATGTTCCATCATCACCACCCCAGTCATCAATAACAACAACACACCATTCGCCATTGATGGGGCAACCAACAAGGTCATCAAAATCACCTGTAGGCAAATAATCACCAGCGGGAACAGTATTTCCACTATTATCATCACACCAATCAGTGTGTGACTCAGAAGCATTCATTGTCCAGCAATAATCATACCCCACACCCGGGTTGCAATCATCGGCTTGATCCGGGTCCCCAAAATAATCACCGGAGCAGGGATTGCCTGTAGAATAATAATTAATTTCAGCTTGTTGTCCATTAGGGCATTGAATATACATATCTAAATCAGCCACCCAGGAGTGTTCAATATTCATACAAACAGATTCGAGTTCATCCCCGCTTGTGATTGTTTGTCCTGGCTGAAATGCATTCACATCCCAGCAAAACTCCTGAGTAACACCCTGGTCATCAGTAATGCATTCCTGCATTACCTGATCATCGGCAATGGGCATCACCCATGTATCTGTACTGACACTTCCTGAAAAATTTACCTGTTCATCCGGACAAACAGTATCCTGATCAATAGTAATCGGTCCATAAATTGGGTCCATAGAAACCCTTACCCTGTACTCTTCGGTAAATGTTTCTGTACAACCATTGATATCTGTAGCCACCAACGAAATAAAATAACCACCGGATTCTGTAAATGTTGGAGAAAATTCATTTTCTCCCTGACCGGACAATTCAATCGTTGTATTTCCTGAACTTGCTACCCATTCCCAGGTTACATTGTCATCCGAC
>JBNJGX010000049.1:0-12164 GCA_051748025.1 Bacteroidota bacterium | reverse complement strand
GCTACCATTGCTACAAAAACAAATAAGTAAACAAGTTTTTTCATAATTCAAATTTAGTTATGTGGTTACACTTTTAATTTTAGTTTTCTCTTTATATGATTTACAAAAATAAAATATTTTTTTATAAACAAAAACTGATTTACAAATTAATTTATCATTTCTGCTTTTTTTTTAAAACTCCGGTGATTTCTTCTACCAGTTTTAAAAAATCTTTATCTGATGCCACAAAGTCAATTTCCTCTGTGTTCATAACCAACACAGGCATTTCAGGATGTTGTCTGAAAAAGGTAAAATAGCTTTTTTCTATACCTTTTAAATAATCTATGGTAATATTTTTTTCATAATCCCTTCCTCTTTTTCGGATATTGCTCAATAACTTTTCCGGTGATTTATGCAGGTAAACATATAAATCAGGTTGGGGTAAACGCTGATAGATAATATTAAATATGTCCCGGTAAAGGTCATATTCATGCTTATTAAGGGTTGACCTGGCAAAGATAAGCGACTTAACCAGGTAATAATCAGACACCACACCATTGGTAAACATATCCGGGGTATGGATTTCTTTGTTTAGTTGATGATAACGGTCAGCAAGAAATGACATTTCCACCGTAAAGGCATATTTTTCCGGTTCTTCATAAAATTTAGGCAAAAACAGATTCCCCTCAAAATGTTCATATACACCCCTGTAATTTTTTAATTTACAGAATTTTTGAACAAATGAGGTCTTCCCTGTCCCAATATTTCCCTCTATGATCAGAAAATGATTATCCACATCCCGAAAATAGTAATAATTATTTTCATCGCAAGTGTTTATCCGGCATTTTATTTTAAAATTATTTCTCTTCCAATACTCTGAAATTAAATACCTTGAAAATTAAATTATTTTCCCGGACAACCATTTTTTCAAAATTTGCGTCTTCATTGTAAAGGGCTAATGATTTAGTTATAATTATGAGACACAGCAATCAAATACCGCATAGCGATTTAAATTTTCATAAAGCTTTTACTTATAATCACAACCTTAGCTTATTGGAAAATGCTGAAAATGCTGTGTTCACTGATACAATAAACCTTCATAATTCTTCCGGCAGGGTTGCCGAAAAAGTTATTCTCATCCTTTATTTAGCCATTAGCCCTGGTGAAGAAGATGTTGATGTTATAGAGTGCACACACAATTATAACATGCATGTTTACCCCAACGGCATCATTCTATTGAGTTTTGAAGATGTTTTTTTACAACCCAATGACAGTATAGATTTTACTTATCGCATCAGAACAGGAAAGACCCGCATAAATAAAGATAAGCTTATCAGGCAGAATTATTTGATTTTTTGCTTCTGACTCCTGACTTCTAAATCTAAAACAGGACTGACTGACTTTTCAAATACACAAACGATCGCATGAAAGCTCGATGGCGCGATGGTTCGTTAAATTTCAGAAGAGACCAATTTTTTTTTATCACAATATTGATTGTCCGGTTACACTGATTTTTGTACTTTCATGCACAACAATAAATAGGAAATATTTATGCATACAAAAGCAAGAATAATTGCCTCAATCGGGCCGGCATCAAATGACAAGCAAGTGTTGCGTGATATGATCAGATCAGGTATGAAAGTTGCCCGGCTGAATTTTTCACATGGATCACACGAAGGCAAAACCGAAGTACTGGAAATACTCAGGGAACTTCAGCATGAAACCGGAGAGCATATTGCTATCATTGGCGATTTGCAGGGACCTAAGCTGCGACTCGGAGAACTTCCGGAAAAAGGGGTGAAAATTACCAATGGAGAACAAGTATGTTTTACCACAAATGAAAAAAAAGCAGAAAATCATGTTTTTGCCGTCAATTATGATGCTTTTGCAAAAGATGTTAAACCCGGCAACAGCATATTGATTGATGATGGTAGCATAAAACTTAAAGCCACCGAAAGCAATGGGAAAGACAGTGTGAAAGCCACAGTTCTTGCAGGGGGTACGTTACTGTCCAGAAAAGGCATCAATTTGCCTGATTCCAAACTTTCGCTGAAAGCACTTTCAGATAAGGACAAGGAAGACATATTGTTTGCAGTGGAAAACAATCTTGACTGGCTGGCGCTTTCTTTTGTACGAAGCAGTAAGGATATCAAAGAGTTGCGCTCATACATTAACGAATTTTTCGGGAAATCACGCATTATTGCAAAAATAGAAAAGCCTGAAGCTGTCAATGACATTGATGCCATTACCGAGGCTGCCGATGGTATTATGGTAGCCCGTGGAGATCTTGGCGTGGAAGTGGATTTTAAAAAAGTTCCTGTCATTCAGAAAAACATTGTCAAATTGTGCATCCAAAAAGCAAAACCGGTAATCATAGCCACGCAGATGCTTGATTCCATGATCCATAGCTTCCGCCCTACCCGTGCCGAAGCCAATGATGTTGCCAATGCTGTGCTGGATATGGCTGACGGCCTGATGTTAAGCGGAGAAACTGCCATAGGCAAATACCCTGTTGAATCTGTCTTAAGCATGCAAAACATCATTCAGTACACAGAAAATGAAGGCCTTGTTTTCGACCTTAACCATCCGCCACAAAAGGATGTCGAAGAATTTATCCCCGATTCGGTGTGTTACAATGCCTGTAAAATGGCACAGCAAACAAATACAAAAGCCATCATACCTTTTTCATATTCAGGCTATACCGCCCTGAAAATCTCAAGCCACAGGCCAGCCGCTCCCATCTATGCTTTTACAAGCAACAAAAAGTTACTCAAAAGCCTGCCACTGATATGGGGGCTGAATACATTTTATTTTCCCGTGTTCAATGATATCGATAAAGCCATTGCTTATTCCATTGACATCCTTAAACAAAAGTCACTGTTAGAACCAGGCGATAATATTGTGCATGTTGCCAGTACACCACTGACATCAAAATCGCGCACAAACATGATAAAACTCAGCAGGGTACCATAATGTATAGCCGTGCTTATTCAGTGTTCGTCCATTTAGGGAAAGGCAAAGCCGGATCACAAATCACAATTAAATTTAGTATTTTATCCTTAAAAATAACTTAGCATAGAAAAACAACCTTATATTTGTAAAGAAAAACACCAATGGGATACAATTAATCACATTACCTCCCCATTGCCGGAAAATTAATTCATGCAGTCATTAAAAAACTTATTATGAAAAAGAAAAACTGGATTTGGATTTCCGCCATCATTATTACTGTATTTGCCATTTTTATTGTACTCCGAGTTTTACTTGGCATAGGCAAATCAAAAACCGATGTTTCAGAATTTGGCCCCTACATTTCAGGTTATACATCCGGGGTAATTTCAAAATCTTCATCAATAAAGATCCAATTAACGGCTGATTTTGCCAAAAAACTCGGACCACCGGAAGAAAGAAAAACAGATATTTTCAGATTTTCGCCCGGCATTGAAGGAACCGCCGGCTGGACAGATTACAGGACCATCCAGTTTACACCGGATGATAACCTCCAATCGGATAAAACCTATACCGTCAGTTTCAGACTGGTGGAACTTGACACTGATATTGAACGAAAATTCAGGGTTTTTGAATATGATATCAAAACAAAACCACAGAATTTCTCCCTCGAAGTAACCGAAATCAAAACCATAGACAAAAAACAGCTCAAATGGCAGCAGGTAAGGGGTATAATACGTACAGCAGACACTGAAAAAACAGAAAACATTGAAAAACTGATTGACGCAAAATATGAAGACAAAAGCTTAAAAACCACCTGTATGCAGACCGGACACAATCAATTCGAATTTCTCGTTGATTCTGTCCCCAGGAAAGAAGAAGCCGGCACACTCAACATTCATTACAACGGTAAAGCACTCGGGCTGGACAAAAAAGGCGAATTGCAAGTTTCCATTCCCTCGCTCAGCGATTTTCTACTCATGTCAGTTGATATTGTTCAATCGCCGCAGCAATACATAAAGCTCCAGTTTTCCGATCCCATCATGAAAAATCAACTGTTAGACGGCTTAATTACCTTACAAGACGATGCCATGATAAATTTTTCCGTACAGGATAATATTATCAAGGTTTATCCATCTGAACGCATTGATGGTGAAAGAAAATTCATTGTCAATCAGGGTATAAAAAACATACTGGGACACCGTTTCAAAGATACATACCTGGAAATGCTGGATTTTGTGGAAATATCCCCGGACGTCAGACTGATTGGGGAAGGCGTGATTATGCCAAAAGCTGAAGGGCAACTCGTTTTTCCTTTTGAAGCCGTTAACCTCAGGGCCGTGGACGTTAGAATAAGCAAGATATTTGAAAATAACATACTGCAGTACCTTCAGGTCAATGATATTGATGATAACTATCAGTTAAACCGGGTAAGTAAGGTAATTAAGAAAAAAACCGTTCAACTTGACCAGACAGATGTTACAGACCTGGGGAAATGGAACCGTTATACACTGGACTTAAATGAGCTGATCAATTCCGATCCGGGTGGCATTTACAGGGTGGACATCAGTTTCCGGAAAAAACATTCCATTTATCCCTGTAATGATGATGAGCGTGTAATGAAAGACCGCATGACAAGCACCACCGGTGATGATGAGGAATTCTGGAACAATTATGAGAACCATTATTATAATTCAGACTGGTCAAACTGGGAACACCGTGATGATCCCTGTCATGATGCGTATTATGGATTCCGGCGTGCCGTGTCAAAAAATATCTATGCTTCCAACATGGGGCTTATCGGCAAAAAAGGCAATGACGGATCAATGATGATCGTTGTCACCAGCCTTATGGATGCCACGCCCCTGGAAAATGTACAGGTTGATCTCTACAATTACCAGCAACAACTTATATCGGGAAAGAAAACAAATAAAAAAGGGATTGCTGAATTTACCCCTGACACAAATGATAAAGAAGTATTTTTTGCCGTAGCCACCAATGAAGATGACAAAGCTTATCTCAAAATGAAAGATGGCAACAGCCTGTCCATTAGCGATTTCGATGTTGGCGGAACAGATGTTAGCGATGGCATGAAAGCTTTTACCTATACCGAACGTGGCGTACACCGTCCGGGTGATTCCATTTACATTGGTTTTATTCTGGAAGATATCCATGATCAATTGCCCGAAGGACATCCTGTAGCGTTTGAATTGTACAATCCAAAATCTCAACGCATTGATAAACAAATACAAAATCTGGATGAAAACCGTTTCCATGTGTTCCGTACTGCAACCGGCGACAATGCCATAACAGGCAATTATTCTGCCCGCATTACGGTAGGTGGAAAAACATTTTATCACTCCCTCCCGGTTGAAACCATCAAACCAAACCGTCTGAAAATAGAGCTGAATCTTCAGGATGATGCCCTTTATCATGCCAAAGCTAATCCGGCCAATATTTGGATCAACTGGTTGCATGGCGCACCCGGCAAAAACCTCAAAGTCAGGGTTTCCTTGTCATTGTATAATTCGGTTACACGTTTTGATGATTTTGAAGCTTACCATTTTGATGACATCACCAGCTCATTTGATTTCAACACCACAGAAATACTTGAAGCCACCACTGACAATGAAGGACATATACAGGAAGATATCGTACCCGAAAAACTTGATCATGCCCCGGGAAAACTAATGGCAAAACTCACCATCAAAGCCTTTGAAAAAGGTGGCAATTTCAGCATCAAAGAAGAACAATTCCCTTACCATCCCTTTACATCCTATGTGGGCATGAAATTACCGGAATCTTCACGTGGTTATGGCAACTATCTGTCAACAGGGAAAGATCACAGCGTGGATATTGTGACTGTGGATACAGAAGGACAATTAAACAACAAATCAACTGATATCAGGATCGAATTACTGAAATCTGACTGGAACTGGTGGTATTATTCATACAACAACAACACCAACTACAAAAATTCGGAACACATAGACCTCATCAAAAAAGATGTCATCACAACCCAAGATGGCAAAACCAGCTGGGATTTTAAGGTAAATCGTGACAATTGGGGATATTATATACTGAAAATCACAGATCTGAAATCAGGCCACGCCACATCCCAACGCATATATGCTGACAGGCCCGCATACGCCAGTGTTGGCAGGAATCAGGCAAAATCAGCCAATATACTGCAATTCAATGCAGAAAAAGACGAATACCAGGTAGATGAAACCGTTAAAATTACACTGCCGGGCAGTGAAAACGGACGGGCTTTTATAACCATAGAAAACGGAAGCCGTGTATTAGACCACTACTGGCTCGAAACAGATGAAACAGAAAGCGAATTTACCTTCATCGCGACAGAGGAAATGAGTCCAAATGTATATATCCATGTCAGCCTGCTGCAACCACATGAACAAACCAGCAACGACCGGCCGGTACGCATGTACGGCGTTATCCCCGTAAACATTGAAGATAAAGAAACCCATCTTCATCCCGAACTCATAATGCCGGACAAACTCAGGGCTGAATCTGATGTTGAAATTAAGGTGAAAGAGAAAAACAAAAAAGACATGAGCTATACCATAGCCATTGTTGATGAAGGCTTGCTGTCACTTACCAATTTCAAAACCCCGGATCCATGGTCATATTTTTACGCCAGAGAAGCCCTGGGGGTAAAAACCTGGGATATTTACGACTGGGTAATCGGGGCATACGGCAGTAAAATCGAAAGGTTGCTTAGTGTTGGCGGTGGTGCTGCCGCAGATAAAGAATCCGCCCGTAAAGCAAACCGCTTTGAACCGGTGGTACGTTTCATCGGGCCTTTTCATCTGAAAGGAGGCAGAACCAACACACATGAAATCAAGCTGCCGCGCTATGTCGGCGCTGTCAGAACCATGCTGGTTGCTGGCAACACAGAAGGCGCATACGGAAATGCCGAAAAAACCACGCCGGTAACAAAGCCGCTGATGGTACTCGGTGATATGCCAAGGGTGCTTGGACCGGGAGAATCACTGCAATTGCCGGTAAACGTGTTTGCCATGGAAGACAATGTCAAAAATGTGAACATAAAAATAAAAACCAACGACTTGTTGATCCCCGAAGCAGCAAGCAGTCAAAACATAAAATTCAGCAAACCGGGTGAACAAACCATCAATTTCCCGCTTAAAGTCGCTGAAAAAACTGGCCTGGCAAAAGTTGATATTATAGCTTCATCAGCCAGCGAAAAATCCACATACAGCATAGAAATTGATGTACGGTATCCCAACCCCAAAATGCGTAAAGTGGATGGCATCAGCATTGGTGCCAACGAAACCAAAACCATGAAATTCGATCAATTTGGCATACCGGAAAGTGCAAGTACCAGCCTCGAAGTATATGCCATCCCTCCCATCAACCTGCACAAACGGTTAAAATACCTGATGAATTATCCCCACGGATGTTCCGAACAGGTTATTTCTGCTGCATTCCCACAGTTATACCTGGAAAAATTCACCAAACTGACACCTCAACAACAAAGGGAGCACCGGAATAACATCAAAACAGCCATTTCAAAACTCCGCAAATATCAGATGAGCAACGGCGGATTTAGCTACTGGCCGGGCGGAAACAACACCAATTTGTGGACAACAAATTATGCCGGGCATTTTCTGCTTGAAGCTAAAAAAATGGGATACGAAGTGCCTGATATTATGCTTAGCAACTGGGGAAAATATCAAAAAGAAAAAGCCGTAAAATGGACAAATGACGGCAAAACTTCGCAGTTAATTCAGGCATACAGGCTTTATACACTTGCATTATCAGGAAATCCGCGCCGTTCGGCAATGAACAGGTTACGGCAAACCGGAAACCTGTACGAAAAAGCAGGATGGCGGCTTGCTGCAGCTTATGAAATGACAGGCAAACACCGTGTAGCTTCAAACCTGATCTCAGGACTGGAAACCAAGGTGAATCCCTATTTTTACGGGGCTACCTTCGGGTCTTCTGTCCGTGATGAAGCCATGATACTGGAAACCCTGGTACTCATGGATGAAAAAGAAAAAGCCTTTGATGTATTGCGAACAGTGGCCACATCTTTGGGTGATGACAGTTGGATGAGCACACAAACAACAGCTTATGCGCTGATTGCAACGGCATCTTACATTGATACATATTCAGTTTCCGATAAGGTTAATGTGTCATATCAGTTGAACCAAAATGACAAAACCCGGATTGAAAGTGACAACCCAATGGCACAAATGGACTTACACGATGTCAAACAAAAGGACAACCATTTTGAGGTCACCAACAATACCGGCGGCACCCTGTTTGTCAGGCTGATACATGAAGGTGTACCTGAAGCAGGCAGTGAAACCGCATCACACAACAAAATCAACATGAAAGTAAAATACATGTACCCTGACGGCACAACCATCAATCCGGCAAAAATTGAACAGGGCACCGACTTTGTCTGTGAAGTTAAACTCACTCACGACAGCTTTGAATCAACATTCAAAGAACTGGCCTTATCCCAAATATTTCCCCCGGGCTGGGAAATCATCAATTCCCGTCTGTTCAGCACCGAGATGGGAGAAACATCTCCGTTTTCATACCAGGATATCCGCGATGACAGGGTTTATACCTATTTCGATTTGTATAAAGGAAAAACAAAAACCTACCGTGTGATGTTGAATGCCAGTTATACAGGTAAATTTTACCTCCCTGCCTGCAATGTCGAAGCCATGTATGATAACAGCATACATGCCCGCAATAAAGGGCAATGGGTGGAAATTGTAAGGCCGTAAAACAAATATCTGTCACTGACAAACTCATCACCAAAAAGAAAATGGTACTGAAATGAGAAAGTGGCGGTGGCTTTGTGAACGGTGATTTCGAGACGATTTTGATGAAAAATCGAAATCCCTCAATCACCTGTGGTGGTACAGTGCAGGTGGCTGAGGGTCACGACGAAAGTCGTGATGTCTCGAAGCCACCGGATGAAGAAGCTGATCCCCCCTGATACCGAACAATCCCCCGACCCTGAAAGGGTCGAATATAAATAACCCCGGATAAGGGAGGTTTACCGACCGTAATCCGGGGGTTAACATAGCCCCGCAAACCCTTTTGGCGGGATTTTTGATGCGATAGCTTGCCAGCCCTGCCCGTCCGGCAGGCGGGCGGGAGGATGGCACTCAAAAATCGTGACAAAAGCATTGTAACCGGTGATTCCGGTGATTTCGAGACGATTTCGATGAAAAATCGAAATCCCTCAATCACCTGTGGTGGTACAGTGCAGGTGGCTGAGGGTCACGACGAAAGTCGTGATGTCTCGAAGCCACCGGATGAAGAAGCTGATCCCCCCTGATACCGAACAATCCCCCGACCCTGAAAGGGTCGAATATAAATAACCCCGGATAAGGGAGGTTTACCGACCGTAATCCGGGGGTTAACACAGCCCCGCAAACCCTTTTGGCGGGATTTTTGATGCGATAGCTTGCCAGCCGGGAGGATGGCAATCAAAAATCGTGACAAAAGCAGTTACCCCCCTTTTTGGTACAATAATTGAAAACAGACATTATCTTTGTACCAGAAATTCAAAAATATGAGATTGACAATTACAATGCTTGTTTTGTTTTTGCCGGTTTTTGTTTTTGCACAGGAAAACACAACCACCCAAGCCCTTCGTGGCATTGTCAGGGATGCGGAAACCCAAACGCCAATACCCGGCACCAACATAGTGATATTGGACAGTGATGGCAAAGGCACCATGGCCGATGACAATGGTGAATTTAAATTTGAGGCTTTGCCGGTTGGGCGTTATGATATTAGGGCTTCCTTTCTGGGATATAAACCTTCAATAAAACGCAATGTGCTAATCCAAAGCGGAAAAGAACATTACCTGGAATTTGATTTGACACCTATGGTTAAACAGCTTAATGAAGTGGTTATAAAAGCAGATTACAACAAAAACAAGCCGATAAACAAGATGGCTGGTATCAGTGCACGTTCTTTCAACAAGGAAGAAACAGAACGCTATGCCGGAGCTTTGGGGGATCCTTCACGGATGGCACAAAATTTTGCAGGGGTTATTTCTGCCGGCGACCAGCGCAATGATATCATCATTCGAGGCAACAGTCCGACAGGTTTATTATGGCGCCTGGATGGCGTTCCCATTCCAAACCCAAACCATTTCGGAGCCATGGGCAGCACGGGCGGACCTGTCAGCATGCTCAACAATAACCTCCTGACCAACTCTGATTTTTTTACCGGTGCTTTTCCGGCCGAATACGGCAATGCCACTTCCGGAGTATTTGACCTGAACATGCGGCACGGCAATAACTCAACACGGCAACATGTTTTCCAGGTTGGGTTCAATGGTTTTGAACTGGGAACAGAAGGGCCTTTCAGCAAAAAGGGCAAATCAACCTACCTCGTGAATTACCGCTACTCCACCCTCGGGCTGATGGATGCATTGGGTTTGGATGTCGCTGGCGGAGCCGTTCCCCAATACCAGGATTTGTCTTTTAAATTTCATTTCCCGACAAAAAATGCAGGTACATTCAGCCTTACCGGCATTGGAGGCACATCACACATTGTGTTTGAACAAGATAATGATAATGACAACACCTATGGAAATACGGCCGGGGTTAACACAAGAAACGGCTCTGATATGGGTACCGTTTTGGCCAATCACCTGTATTTTTTCAATGAAAAGACCCGTATCAAAACGCATGTTTCTGCTTCTGCGTACCAGGTTCAAACAACAGTTGACAGCCTGAAATACGCGGATGACAACCAGTCAGAAATCGAAAAAGAGATATTGTATTTTAAAGAACAAAACCGGGAATACAGATGGCACTCGGGCACAAAACTGACCTCCAGGATCAACAACCGCAATATCATCGAAACGGGGATAAATATTGAAACTACCCTGGTTAACTACCTTGATAGCGCTTTAAGCCAGATTGATACCGTTGGGGGCTCGCCTTTTTATGCTTATAATATCAACACTGATGTTGACGGTGATTATTTGAACCTGCTGCAAATTTATGCTCAATGGAAACATAAGTTTTCAGACCAACTGACACTATACAGCGGGCTGCACGGGCAGTATCTTGAATACAATAATTCACGTGCACTGGAACCACGCACAAACCTGTCATACGAACTTGCACCACGGCACACACTTAGTGCCGGTTATGGCCTGCATTCCATAATGCAACCTGGCATCACATACTTTACACAAAGTTATATTGATTCAACAGATACGTATGTTTTCAGCAACATAGAACTTGATTTCACAAAATCGCACCATGCCGTGCTTGCTTACGATTTTGTGATCACACCAGACCTGCGTTTTAAAGCCGAAACCTATTACCAGTACTTGTATGACATCCCATGCCGTTCTGTATTTTCAAATGTAAATTTTGGTGCCGGCTTCAATTTTCCGCGTATCGACAGCCTCGAAAATGAAGGGCTGGGACGCAATTACGGGATCGAATTCACACTTGAAAAATTTCTCAGTAAATCTTATTATTTTTTGATCACCGCTTCGTTGTTTGAATCTGAGTTTAAAAATCCGGGTGGCAACTGGCGTAACACAGCATTTAACAATCAATACGTGATAAATGCATTGGGTGGCATCGAATTGCCTCTTAATGATAAAACCTTTATCAACTTCAATGTCAAAACTGTAATTGCCGGTGGGAATCCGCTTATGAGTATTGATGAGGAAGCCTCAGAAGCCAATAATTTTACCGTTTATGATTATGCCGGGGCGTATGCAAAACGCGGCCCGAATTATTTTCGCCTGGACGGCCGTATCAGCTTAAAACTAAATGGAAAAAAGCTTTCACAGGAATGGGCTTTGGATGTACAAAACATCACCAACCATCAAAATGTATTCAATCAGACTTATGACCAAAGTAGCAATGAGGTAGTATATAATTACCAGCAGGGTTTTTTCCCGATGTTTCTTTACCGGTTAAATTTTTAAAATTGATTCAATTGTTCATCACAAAAATATTTTTCCCAATTGATCTTTATTTGATATTTTTTTTTATCTTTGTATCTATACTATGGAAAAAAATAATGATGAAACTTGGTCAAGCTGGATTTCCCCACTAATCCCTACCTACCTTACCCCCAAAATCCATTCTTGACTAAGTGTGAATATGAACCCCGGACATTGTTCCGGGGTTTTTTATTTTTAATAAGTGGATTTCTTGATGAATGGCCGCTACTTAGTGCGTGTCCAT
>JBNJGX010000048.1:0-12620 GCA_051748025.1 Bacteroidota bacterium | reverse complement strand
CAGTTTCCAAATACCCTGATGAACATTTTAAAATAACAATACACCACATTTAAACCAGGTGTACTTCTGATACAAAGCAATACCTCCACTTAACCACAAGCTAGGATAAATTAAGGAAGCCAATACCTAAAAAATGTTATAAAGAAAAACTACCCCACCAGCCTGCTGCGAAAGCAGGTGTACTTTAAAACCGAATTTTTATGCCAGAATGATTATTACTTGACCAGACTCAAGTTCACAAAATCAATATAATTTCCAGAATCCTCTCCATACATTTTTACATTTTTCCCAATCAATGTATAGGTGCTTTGCTCTCCGGCAATTTTAGAAAACATGACTTCATATTCATTGTCCTCAGCATCAATCATGTGAAGATGCGACAGGTTTTCGTTCACATCACTTGCCAATTCAGCATTACACACAGGACAATAAAATTCATACTTTTTCCCCTTTTCTACTTCAAAATTGGGATTTGTCTTTACGTTATAATCGCCCAATTCCGGGCTTAATATAACCAAACCGGTTTTCCCGTCTTCAGCTTTCACAGCAAAGATTAAATTATCTTCAACATCTAGAAAACTTTGACATTTAGGACAAAAAAAATGGTTTTTCATAATAACACCTCCTTTAAAATTAATATATTTTTTTAACGCATATTATAGTACAAATATTATTTTAATTCACAACTTATTACTTATTTTAGCAAATCAAATTATGATATCCAATAAAAAATGAACCACATTTGGGTAAAAAAAAATGGCAAATGCCATGTAGCAAACCGTTACTGTTAGTTACGAAAAAAAATACACCGATATTTATTTTGAACTAAAAACATAAAGAAAATGCAGAAAATTTTAATTATTATTAATGATGCCCCCTATGGAACAGAAAAAGCATACAATGCTTTGAGGGTGGCTATGACACTACAAAAAGAATACGGGGACAAAGTAGAAATAAAAATTTTCCTCCTTGCAGATGCAGTTTTTTGTGGTTTACCAAATCAGGATACACCAAAAGGTTATTACAACATTGAGAGAATGTTAAAAGCTATAATCAGAAATGGTGGAGAAGTTAAAAGTTGTGGTGGATGTTCAGATGCACGCGGTATTGATAAACTTTCTTTCATTGACGATGTTGAATTGAGTAATATGAAAGAATTCACACAGTGGACTGTTGATTGTGATAAGATTTTAAACTTCTGAAACAGAAAACACAACCTTTAATAAATTTACACTCAAATAATAGTTAGGTTGGTGTAAAACTTTAAACACTAAATTACTACATTGACCAATACGAGAACAAGCTTAAATATTCATTTAACCACATTAAAATCCGACTGGTTAACAGGGCTTTACTTTATATTTTGCAGGGCAACCCTGCTTCTCAAACAAAGATTTTTTTGCAATATGCAACCATTTTACGTAATTTAACATTTAAATCATACACTTTATATTTTTCATATGATACGACATTTTTTCATTTCTGTGCTGATTCTGCTTTCAAGCACTTTGTTGTTTTCACAGGATCAAAATCCGCAAATTATAACAGGAAAACGGGCAGAAGCCATTGCCAATGGTGCAGACATGGTACGCATAAAAGACTTTTCGGATGTACCAAATTATATTCGTTTTAAAGGGGATTTTCAGATTCCCAAAGACAAAGCCAGGGATTATTACCGGCAATTTGTAAAACCGGACAATGCAGGTTTAAAAAAAATAAACAGCTCACGCGATAAACTTGGCATACAACACAACCGTTATGTACAAACCATCAATGATATTCCGCTGGAATATTCAGCCTGTTTATTTCATATTAAAAACGGGAAATGTATATCGATGAACGGAAATATCACTTCCGATCCGGAGATTTCAGGTACTTTTTCCATTACCGCAGATGAAGCGCTGGAAAGCGCCATGGATCACATGGATGCAGAAATGTACATTTTTGAAACAGGCAATGGAAACCCTTACCGTAAAACGTACAACGAACCCATACCCGAAAAAATTTATGTTCCCCAAGACGGAAACCTATACAGCAACCGCTTCAGGGCAGCATATAAAATTGATCTTTTTGCCCTTCAGCCATACAGCCGCTATTATGTGTATGTAGATGCTGAAAACGGACAAATCCTGCACAAGCAAACCCGCATCCATACAGCAGATGAAGAAGGAACGGCCGTAACAGGGTATTCAGGCACCAGAACCATCACAGCCGACAGTTACAGCGGACATTACCGGCTCAGGGAAAGCGGACGCGGCAACGGTATTGCCACTTATAATTGTCAGAATACATCAGATTACAGTTCCGCTGTTGACTTTACCGATGATGATAATTACTGGGACAACGCCAATGAACAACTTGACCAGTATGCTACCGATGCCCATTTTGCTACCGAACAAACATACGATTACTTTTTTGAAGTTCACGGACGTAATTCCATTGATGACAATGGCCATGAATTAAATTCCTATGTGCATTTCAATCTGATTGATTATGGCTATGATAACAATGTCAATGCCTTTTGGAATGGCAGCGAGATGACCTACGGCGACGGAAATGAAAATATCACGCCACTGACAACGGTAGATATCACGGCACATGAGATCACTCACGGACTTACTACATTTTCGTGTAACCTGGTCTACCAGGATGAATCCGGGGCATTGAACGAAGCATTCAGCGATATTTTTGGTGCCACCGTTGAATTTTACGCTGTACCGGCTTATTCAGACTGGACAATTGGTGAAGATATCGGTGCAACCTTCCGGTCTCTTGCAGATCCAAATGCATACAACAATCCCGATACCTACCAGGGTAATTATTGGGTAACAGATGACTCTGATAATGGCGGTGTGCATACCAATATGGCAGCCCTGTGTTATTGGTATTACATGTTATGCGAAGGAGATTCCGGCACCAATGATAATGGGGATTCTTACAACATCAGCCCAATAGGCATGGGAGCAGCAGCAGATATTGCATTCCGTATGCAAACGGTTTATCTTACCAGCACATCTGAATACGTAGATGCCCGGTTTTACGGTATTCTCTCAGCCATTGATTATCACGGCGAATGCAGTGATGAAGTCGGAAGCGTCACAGATGCTTTTTATGCCATTGGTGTTGGTGAACCCTATGTTCCATCTGTTCAGGCAGATTTTGAAGCCACTTATACTGAAAACTGCCAGGCACCTTTTACCGTACAATTTCAAAATTACAGCATTAACGGAACTTCCTTTGAATGGGATTTCGGCGATGGCAATACCAGCACTGATGTCAATCCCACTCACACCTACACAAGCGAAGGAAATTTTGATGTCTCATTGTACGCAGACGGCGGATCATGTGGTGAAGATACAGAAGCTAAAACCGGCTACATATCCATTGACCCATCATATCCCTGCATGATATTTATGCCTGAAAACGGCAGTGGTTCTACGAACGAATGTTTTGGCACCCTATATGATGCAGGCGGCCCTGACAACAATTACTACAATGAATCAGATGCCACCTTTACCATTCAGCCTACTGATGCCAACCAGGTGATCTTAAATATCACTTCCCTTGATATTGAAGCCGGCTCAGGCAGCACCTGTGATTATGATTACATTGCCTTTTACGACGGGGATAATACCTCTGCCCCATTGATAAACGATACGTATTATTGTAACACCACTGGTAATCCCGGGACAATCACATCTTCAGGCAGCAGTTTAACCATTGAATTTCATTCCGACCAGGGATTAACCCGCGATGGATTTCAGATTGACTGGGAATGTATGCAGGAAGATGCTCCGCCTGTTGCACATTTTTCTGCATCAAGCAACAACACATGTAATGGTTATATTCAGTTTACCGATGAGAGTTACAATTTGCCAACAGATTGGTTCTGGGATTTTGGAGATGGCAATACCAGCACAGAAACCAACCCGGAACATATATACACGGAATCCGGGAACTACACGGTAACCCTTGATGCTGCCAATGAATGGGGAAATGATACCACAAGCATAAACATTGAAGTGAATCTCCCGGAAACCCCTCTGGCAGAAGACCAGACTGTATGCATGGATTCAGTCTTTGAGCTTGAAATACCATCTGCAGGCATGGAATTAAACTGGTACAGCGATAATGGCTGCACTGATCTTGTACATACCGGAAATCCCTGGACACATGATCCATTAAGCGAAGATACAACCTACTACATCCGGGAAACCATTTTTTCTCCTCCCGATACTGTCGGAGCAAGTAACAACACAGCAGGCGGCGATTTTTTCGGACATCCTGACCATGTACATTACCTGATCTTTGATGCCTACCAGACATTCACATTAAACTCCGTGCTTGTTAACGCTGATGGCGCCGGAACACGCAGCATTGCACTCAGGGACCAATACCAGAATGTTATAGATGCCACAGATGTTTACATCCCCGACGGTGTCAGCCGCATTGATTTGAACCTTAATGTACCGGCAGGTAATAACCTCCAGCTTGTTGGCCTTGGTGCTCCCGACCTTTTCCGCACAAGCGACGGTAGTTACCTCAATTATCCATATACCATTGAAGGCCTTGTCAGCATCAAAGAAAGCAGTGCTTCTCAAACATCACTTGATTATTATTATTACTTTTACGATTGGTATATTGAGCAAGACCCATGCGAATCTGAAACCGCTGTTATAAACATAAGTGTGGAAGATTGCAGCATGAATGTGGTAAATAATCAAGATGATAATAACATAAGTGTACATCCCAATCCCGGAACTGAACAGTTTTACCTGCAGGGCTTAGATAAAGATAATTTCCCACTCAACATGACATTATACGATGCCCGTGGCCAGGTAGTAACAAAAAAACATTTAAACAGGCCGGAAATTATGCTGCCTGAAATATCCAGCGGGATGTATTTTATCCGCCTTTACAACGGCTCAAAAAATGCTGTAATAAAACTTATGATCAAATAAATTTATTTTTGCACGGTTCGATATTTCATCTCTGACTATTCAGACAAATACATTTTTTACCGACTGTTACCGCTGAGACGCTGAGAAATTGTAAAAAAACGATAGAACGAAAGCAAGACGGCACGATGTGGAGAGGGTGTGATAGAGTGATGGAGGCAATAATTATTATTTACTGGGCGTGTCCCTGATTTCTAAGGCGGAGCGAAAAAAACTTTACGAAAGTTTGGAACTTTCGTAAAATTCAAACGCCCATCCTTATAAATCAGGGTCGGTCTGCGGCTATTAGCTGCTTTGCTTCGCCTTCAGCCTGTTATGCTGTGGACAGGAGCTCCCGTCTCCACTCCGTTACGCCGGGCACAGCCCCTGTCGCTCTGCCACAGCAACAGGCTGTAAGGCTCATCAGCAGCAGGCTAACCGCCTCCGCCCTCACGCGGGAGGATGAGGGCACAAAAACATGAAGGAACAATGGATAGAGAGAATAAGAAATATATGATTTGGAAAAATAAAAACAAATAAAAATGTTAAGGTTTATGATTTTACATCTCGTTCAATCATGCTTTCGTGCCATCGTGCCATCGTGCCATCGTGCATTCGTGCTATCATGCAATCGTGGTTTCGTGCCATCGTTCATATTTAGAATAGAGCAAAAATATTATTCAACCATTGCATTGTATTTACGGCTATAATTGCTAATTTTGCCGTTTCAAAATCCCACAGCACAGCCGTATTTTTGAATGAAATCCCCGCCCCTGTGAGATTGAGATAAAAAATTGAAGCAGGCCTTCTTAGCGGGTGTGTGATTTAATAATTGTAGCTAATCAAGTCATAAAGTTTTTGTTAAAAACGGTTAAAATTAGTTAAAATCGGTTACTTATGATACATAGTAATACTTATGAGAATTTAGTGTTTTATCAAAACATATACAGAGTTAAGAAATCTATTGATGCTCTGTACAGACTATGTGAGGGGAAATACCTTCCTGCACTTTTGATAGTTAAATCACGATTTAATCGTAACCGTTATTAACCTATATTAACCGGTATTAACCATTTGTTACTAATAATCTATAAAATTAAATTTATTTAAGTGGAAATCAGAAATATTGCAATAATCGCCCATGTTGATCATGGAAAAACCACACTGGTGGACAGAATGCTTCATCAGGTAAAGTTGTTCAGGGAAAACCAGGATGTTGGTGAACTCATACTGGATTCTAACGATCTGGAACGGGAACGTGGCATCACCATATTATCAAAAAATGTATCAGTGCGTTATAAAGGGTGTAAGATCAACATCATTGACACCCCCGGACATTCGGATTTTGGCGGAGAAGTAGAGCGTGTGCTGAATATGGCCAACGGCGTCTTAATACTCGTGGATGCCTTTGAAGGACCAATGCCGCAAACACGTTTTGTGCTTCAGAAAGCACTGGACCTCGGACTCAAACCTTTATTGGTCATTAACAAGGTAGATAAGCCCAATTGTAAACCCGATGAGGTAAACGACAGTGTTTTTGACCTGATGTTTTCGCTTGATGCGGATGAAGAACAACTGGAATATCCGGTGATTTACGGGTCATCTAAAGAAGGTTGGATGGGCCCTGACTGGAAAAATCCCACCACTGATGTTTCATACCTGCTGGATACAATATTAAATTATTTTGAAGCCCCTCCAGAAAATAAAGGGACACTTCAAATGCAGATAACATCAATTGACTATTCTTCATATACCGGACGGATAGCTGTAGGCAAGGTACACAGGGGCAGCATCAAAATGGGTGACAAAGTAACTGTGATTCAACGTAACGGTGTAACACACAAATCAGTTGTTAAAGAACTATACAGGTTTGAAGGCCTGGGAAAAGTAAAAGTAAAAGGTGAAATAAAATCCGGAGAAATTGTGGCTGTCATGGGCCTGGATAATTTTGACATCGGAGATACAGTTGCAGATTATGACAATCCGGAAGCTTTAAAATCAATAAAGGTAGATGAACCCACCATGAGCATGCTGTTTACAGTAAACAATTCCCCGTTTTTCGGACAAGAAGGTAAATATGTAACATCAAGGCATTTGCGTGAGAGGCTTTTTAAAGAAACCGAAAAAAACCTTGCTTTACGTGTTGAAGAAACCGGGTCTCCTGAAAGTTTGCTTGTGCTGGGCCGTGGCATTTTGCATCTTTCCATTCTTGTAGAAACAATGAGACGGGAAGGTTATGAATTTCAGATAGGACAACCAAAAGTACTGATTAAACATATTGATGGCTATAAAAATGAACCCGTTGAAATGCTGTACGTTGATGTGCCTGAAACGCTTTCAGGGAAAGTCATCGAACTTGTATCAAAACGCAAAGGAGATCTTATCAATATAGAATCCAAAGATGACAGGGTAAAACTTGAATTTAAAATACCGGCCAGGGGGCTTATCGGCCTTACCAATCCTTTGCTTACCGTTACAGAAGGTGAAGCTGTCATATCTCACCGGTTTAAAGGCTTTGAACCATGGAAAGGGGATATCATTACCAAACGAAACGGTGCTTTGATAGCTATGGAATCAGGGATAACCATTGCATATTCACTTGATAAACTGCAGGACAGGGGTACATTTTTCGTTGAACCCAATGACAAAATTTATACTGGACAGGTTATCGGTGAAAACAACAGGGAAGAAGACATTGTTGTCAATATTATTAAGACAAAAAAACTGTCAAACATGCGTTCTTCAGGAGCTGATGAGAAGTTAAATATCGCACCAGCTGTTAAATATTCGCTCGAAGAAGCCATGGAATACATAAGTGAAGATGAATACCTTGAAATCACACCAAAATCCATGCGTTTCAGGAAAATTATATTGAGTGAAGTTGGGAGGAAACATGAAAAAAAGGGGGTTTTATAGCTGATAAATCATAAACTAACCTATTGGTGATACACATCACCTCAAATATTACATACAGATCCATTCCGCATGGGTATAATATATCAAAAAACCGCTCCAACATAATTGAAGCGGTTTTTTAAGGCATTGATAAATTTGTTTAAAGGCCGAGAACGTCTTTCCCTTGTTTAAAAACGATATCTTTGGCTATACCTTCATCATTTATCCTGTCGAGGTCAGACTGTAATGTTTCTCCAACCTGGGCGTTGTCTTCTACCCAGTTTTTGGCATATTCATAATCTCCATCGCCCTGGGTTTTAATAATAAGGCCGGACAGATCGGCAACCACTTCCTTCATTTTTTCAAAATTGATTTTATACTGTCCGTCATCTGTCCGTTCAAATGCGCCGTTTTCTTTCAGGTAATAAAATTCCATCATATTGGCTTTACCATGGGCACTTGAAACCCCAAACCTGACAGAACGGAAAATACCAGCCAGGAAAGTCACATAATTGTCTTTTAAATTAGATTCTGCAAGTTCACCCATTTCGTGAAGCTGGGTAATCAAATATAAACTTGTAATATCAGCCTTTGCTTCTTCAACAGGGCTGTATGCATCTTTCAATGCATTTCTTACGCTGCCGTCACCTGTAATTGTTTGTTTTACACCCAGGCCATGTGCCACTTCATGAAACATAACATTTTCAAAAAATGCTTTGAAGGAAATATTGTCACGTTGGTCTTCAACAACAAGAAGCTCACTGATCGGGACCAGGATCTTATCAAATTTGGCTTTCATGGAATTTTTCAGTTGCAGTTTTCTGCTTCCACGGGCTTCATGTACACGCGGGTCATTCGGCAGGTTAATGGCAATATTTTTACTCCCGGCATTACAATCACCGGCATAATAAATGGCATCATACACATTCATATTGGCCTGTGGACGGGCTTTTTCCTGTTTATACTCATCCGGCACCGGCAGGCTGGCCTGCAGTTCAGGCATTAATTCACCAAAATGTGTGAGTTTTTCACTCCATTCAATATCTTTTATCAACAATTGACCGGAATGTGCAGCACGATAACCCATAAACTGGTCTTCATAACTTTCAATCGGGCCAACCACAAAATCAATTTTATTGTTTTTCATATCCATCCAGGCCAGGTCGCTGTCCAGATATTTATCTGTTCTAAAGGCTTCTGCCCTGAGCTGAAGGTATTTTTTAAATCCGGGGTTTTCTGCCAGTTCAGCAGCAGCTTCTAACAATGCCGCTGCTTCCGTAATTTTTTCTTCAAAAAACTCATGATACCAAATATTCATTAGTTTTCCTTCAGCATCACGCCTTACCATCGTGTACCATGAATCTTTGTTTTCATTATCCCAGTTTTCAAACTCATCTTCTGTAATATCTTCAGGATAAAATTGTGCTCCCGGTGGTTTTTCGCCATATCCTTCAATAAATGGTTCATTACCATTGAGCCTGTCCCATGGCCCGTAATTGATCTTAGCATATTCTTTGGTGGCTTCATCATCAATCTCAGATAAAAATTCATCTTTTGGCGCGATGGCCTCAATCCAGAAAATTTCTTCCATTATATCCGCCACATCAATCAGGATACTAAGCATATTTTTCTGTTCTTCGCTGAGGTGACCTAAATCACTTTTCAATTCAAATTCAGCGTAATTGTCAACTTTTTTCTGCATTTCTGTCTTTTCTTTGTCGTCATCTTTTTCCGTTTTACCGTTCTTGTCATTACAGGCGGAATAAACCGTTGCCAATAAAACAAAGATTAACACATAACTGATCTGTTTCATAATATTTTCTTTTTTAGATTTTGCTTAAAATTAGGAAAAAGCTTATTAACATCAAAAATGTTCTCGATATTTCTTTTATCAACTTAATATAAAATTCTGTCCGGATAGAACAATACATATATTATGCCCATATTTCCAACTAATAATCTTGACAGTTTTAGTTCCAGAAAGTTTTCTGTGCCCATATTTTCCAGGTATTATATCTAATTCTCATCATAGTGCTCTTCGATAGAGCGCAGTAATTTATAAAAATCGCCTTTTATATCAATATGTCTGTTTTTTACCAGCAGTGTTTTTGGATCAACCAGGTTTTCAAAGGGGATACCATCAATTTCAAGGTTATCTTTAACGGTAACCATTTCACCAAATTTTCCCTGTTCAATCAGCCTGAAAGCACCAACCCCGAGCTGTGATGTCAAAAGCACATCATATAATTCAGGGGGTATCTGGCGGGTTTCATATCCCACCATTTGGGGTTTAAATTTTTTTTTCATGCCGGTTTTTTTGGCATATAATTTTTCGAGTTCTGCATGCAACCTATCGCCGATTTTGGCTTCTGAAAGACGCAGGTTTCCGTGTCTGTCTTTATCCAGCTTTTCTTTTTCTTCTTTACTCAATAATTCTGCAAGGCCTTCTGAGATACAGAAGATACCATAATCTTTGCCAAGTTTTTCTCTTTTTATGGCAATTTCCACCAATTCTTCGGCAAGTTCTTTCAGAACAAACTGTTTCTTTTGAAAATCCTCGGGGATAACTGCCCTGGTAGCTCGGCCATAAATACTGGCGGCAGCGGTGTACCAGCCGGATTTCCTGCCCATCATTTCCACCACATGATAGCAATTTGTGGCTTTGGCATCATCATACAATCCCCTCACTATATCGCCGGCGGCTCCGGCAGCGGTAAAAAATCCAAATGTCCATGCAATCCCGGAATAATCATTATCAATCGTTTTCGGAACATGCACAATGGCACCTTTAAAAAGGTAATTTTTATTTTGTTTGAGTCTGTTATTCACAACTTTAGCAATATAATTGGCTGTTTTGAGTGTGTCATCCCCGCCAATGGTTATCAATGCACCAATCCGCATTTCTTCAAAAAGATCCAGGATATTATTGATTCTCGAAGTTTTTTCCGGATCATTCAGATCTTCCGGTGTTGCAATATGTTTGCCGGGATTAGCCCGTGATGTTCTCAGAAAAAAAGCTTTATAATCAAGTGCTTCAGAAATCAGGCTTTGGTTAATACTCACATAATGCTGACCTTCAATTAGTTCATCAGCACGCATAGTTTGAATGTACTCAAACCCTTTCATGAAACCGATAACAGGAATTCCGCGGTCTAAAAATTGCTTGGCAACACCGGCAAGTACCCGGTTACTACCCGGTGCTGGTCCTCCTGAGTGCAAAACAGCGACTTTCAGGTTTTTCTCTTTCAGATTTTGCAAATTGTTTGTCATAGCATCCATAATAACTCCAGATTTTATTTGTTCTGTTTTTTTAACCTAATCTTTTAATCATTAAAGTAAAAGTGACAAGATACAAATTATTGGATTATCATCAAAACCTTTTGTACCATATTTAATGGTAAGCAACACATCTGGATTATCGCGCCAATGATTAGGCAATTGTCCGGTTGAAATATAATTCCAATCAACACCACCTGTTTCTAAAAGGCCTCCGGTAACGGAATGTAAAAATCTAAATGGAGTAAACAATATATCCCATGTTTTATTTATAAAATCCCAAACCGGTTGTAGTTTTGCGGGTTTTGTGGGTCTTGCACGTAGTTGTCGGGGGAAAGCATGCGGCCTAATACAAAATCGTACATCCTTCCGTTCATATGGATTAGGTCAAACTCACTGAGCATCTTCCCGATTTTCATCGGGATTTGCTCAACAATCTGTTTTTGATGCGCTTCACTTTCAAAAACAGTGTTTCGCTGAACGTGGCCTGTATAACCTCTGTGAATCATGCTCAAGCTTGCAGTGTTATCATATTCGCATGTATTGGGGTTTCGGTATCTGCCCTCCCGACAAAAAGCCGGGATTAATTCATTTAATGTATTTGTTTTCGCATACTCAACACATACAAAATTCATTGAACAGGGGCCGTAGTTGGTTTGTTCAATCTCCGATGAATAATACTTATAGCGATATGGAAAGACAGCTTTTTGCATTTTATGCATTGGTAGTGTATTGTCATTTTTTATTTTCTAAAATTTTTAAAAGTTTTTTAGGGTCTTGTCGATTATCCCAAAAAGCAGAAATGATAATATGCTCACCGGTAATTTTGTAATAAATGCTAAAACTGCCAACACGGGCTGCTCTAATGTCCTTAAAATCTGTTGATTGGTGCATATAAGGATTTTCAGCTATCTGCCTGGTTCTTTTGGAAACCAATTTTACAAGTTTTTTTGAATATGCATTGGATTTGTTTCTTTTAACCCAATATTCCAGAACTCCCACAAACTGGAGGTCGGCAGTTTTTGTCCAGATTACATTGCGTTTAACCATTCCATATTGCGTTTATCCATTGCCTCCTGCGAAATTAATTCTCCATTAGCGATGTCATCCTCGCTCATTTCAAGCATGATTTTTTGTTCCTCAGTTAAATTTACAGGTTCAGAATCAGATACACTTGTTGAAATTAATTTATCAAGGGCTTCTAAAAAGTCCTTATTCTGAATAGACAGAATTTTCTCTATTAATCCTTTTCTTATTTTTTCTACTGTTGCCATGATATGTGAATTTTAATGTATAAATGTACAAAATATTTTCACAATAACTGATATTTTTTCAGAGATAATTTATTAATGTCTGATTTTATAATGGCAAAATAGCTGGACATCTAAACAGCATCGCTCCTGCAAAAATCCAAAAATATTAGAAGTTTAAGAGGTGTATTGGCTAAGTGGAAACGTAATTGGTTTCATCAATTACAGTTCCGTTTTCATCTATTAGCTGGACAATGCTGCC
>JBNJGX010000047.1:0-12744 GCA_051748025.1 Bacteroidota bacterium | reverse complement strand
AGCCCTTGCCGTGGCTTTAGATAATTCATCCATGTCCATTTTTTCATCTTCAATTTTAGCGATGATGTTTTCAATTTCTTCAACAGCCTTATTGTATGACATGTTTTTTTCTTCCATGGTTCAAAAATATGAAAAATTGTTTATGAATCAAAAACCCATAAAGAGAAAAGAAGAAGGTAAAAAGTAATATGATGAAATTTTTTGTTTCAATTAATGTAGGTTTTTTGCAACAAATAGAATTATGTATAATTGTTAACGTATTATTTGGATATTTAATAATAAAGTGCAATCTTTGAATGAAATAAATAATTTGAATATTGGTCTAAAAACAATTTACCGTTAAATATAACGGGGAGTAAACCGAAAAGCCTTACGAGTAGGTATCATTAAAACTATTGAATTATGAAAAAACAAGCTGTAAATTTAGGTCGAATCGGGATATTACTACCGGTTGCTGTAATTATCCCTTTTCTTGGATTTCTTGCAGGGTTAGCTGCTTTTATCCTTTTACTGATTTCATTTCACAACTTTTCCAGGTATTATGAAACCCCCGGAATTTTTAAAAATGCCTTGGTTGGGTTTATTTTACCACTGGCAGGAGGGATAGTTGGTGGTATAATACTTGTAGCAGCCACAGCAAGTTCCTTTTTCTCAATGTCATCTATGGATATGGAAAATCTGCAGGATCTGACAGCTATGATCAATAAAAGTGTTGTAAGCTTTTCCATAGCTGGGGTCATTATGTTTGGATCATATATAATCGGTTATTTTTTATTCTTTAAATCCATGAAAATGCTGGCTGAAAAAAGTGGCATAAAACATTTTAAAACTGCCGGGTTACTGTATTTCGTTGGTATCATAGTTACATTTATTATTTTGGTTGTTGTTGTGTTGATTTTAGTAACTGCCAGCGCATCTCCTTTCTTAACATTCTTATTGCTCATTGGCAGCATTATAATGTTAGTGGGATGGGTATTCCATATTATTGCTTATTTTACCATTAAAACTGAGGATGAACTGCCTGAAAAAGAAACAGGTACACCTGAATCTGAAGCATAAAATATTGTTTTTATAAATTGCCGGGGACACTATAATAGTGTCTGTCCATAATGTCCGATTTCTGCGTTACGCCTGCCTGCCCTGCCCGTCCGGCAGGCGGGCGGCAGGCAGGCTCGTATTTATAACAGTCATTTACGAAAGTAAACTCCTTGATTATAAATACTTCGCAAGCCTTGAACTCGAACATTATGAAAAAGACACTGACTAAATGGACAGACTCTATAATAGTGCGTGTCCATAAAGTCGGACATTTATCTATAATTGAATAATGGAGACTAAACAGACCGAAGACCGAAGACCGAAGTAAAGCATACACT
Organism: Bacteroidota bacterium; assembly: GCA_051748025.1. Lineage (GTDB taxonomy): Bacteria > Bacteroidota > Bacteroidia > Bacteroidales > ML635J-15 > JAQIBY01. The sequence goes on along the minus strand of JBNJGX010000047.1, from coordinate 11,368 downwards.
TTTAAAGTGAAAATTAATTAATGTGATATCTTCGGACTTCCGTCTTCCGACTTCCGACTTCTATAAGCTGTACTTTTTTGACAGACTCTATAATAGTCCCTGGCCTGTATTATAAATGTAATGTACAGATGGTGTCATGTTATCAGTGAATTGATTGCATTGTGTTAAGCAGGCTTTGTTTAGAATAAAATTAAATATATCATAAACATCATTCAGTGACTAATGAATAAATTGAAATTGTGGTTGGTTGTTGTTTTCTGTTTTATATTTTCAAAAGTAACTGAAGCACAAGGCGAAGCTGCTGTATATGTTGATAACGGAAAAAACAATGCATCTGAGGGTTTTTATTTAAAATCTGCTGCAACGTATGCTTATGATCATGGCAAAATGTCACTGCATGGTGGCTTATTGTTTGATCTTGTAAGTCCCGGGTCACATATTTTCTCAGGTGCACGGGTAAAGCTGTCGAGAAAATTTATGGTCAAAGGTTTTTCTTTTGAAAGTCATGCCCTGTATCTTTATAACCGTTTTTCAGATTTGGTACATGAAAAAAATTGGGGGATATTGTTAAGCATTGACCGGACACATTTTACATGCAAGCTGGGAACAGGGTTTAAAACATATCATATTACCGGTTTAGCCGGTGAATTGTATAATATCGATTCTGACAGAGATTTGCATGAAAAATGGAATATGATGTATTTTCTGGGTTATAAATTAAAACCCAAAGGCCATGAGTGGAATACCGGTTTGGCAATAACCAACACAGATCATTTTTTGATAAACCAGGAAACCAATCCCATGCTTTGTCTTAGTGGAACATATAATTTTACGCCACCACTTCATGCATTTGTCGAAGTCTGGCACAAAAGTTCAGGGACATTGAACATCAGTGTAAATCATTTTGGATTTTTTATCAGAACCGGAATAATATGGAAACCAAACCTGGAAAATTAGTTTGTTTGTTTTTGCTAAGCCTGTTGTTTACCGCTTGTGATCTTTTTGAAATGCGCGGGTTTGTTGCTTCATATGAATCAGTCAATGAACGGTTCGACCAGTCAATGGAATGGAATGATGAACATCCTTTCAAAACAATAACGGTTGCGGATGATGATTATAATATTTTTGTGATGGCTGACAGTCATACTGGTGGCGTGCTAAACCTGAATGCTTTTTTTGATGAAGCCATAGATATAAATGCCGTGGCAGCTGTTATGGTAGGAGATTTGACGAATGGTCATTCAGCGGATTACAAGAAATTTGATAATCAAGTGCCTGATCAGGATGTGTTGTTGACATTTCCGGTGGTGGGAAATCACGATTTATATTTCGACGGGTGGAAACAGTTTTATAAACATTTCGGGTCATCCACTTACTTGTTTACGGTTAACACAGCAACATCATCTGATCTGTATATTTGTCTTGATACCGGCAGCGGAACTTTGGGAAGCAGCCAATTAAACTGGTTGAAGGATATTTTGGAAAACGAAAGACAGGCATATCGCTACTGCGTGGTGTTTACCCATAATAATTTATTCCGCATCCGGCATACTACTTCTACAAATCCTTGTGTCGAAGAATTGCGGGTTTTGACAGATTTGTCTGTCAGGTATAATATTGATGTGATAATTACAGGCCATGACCATAAGCGGAACTTAGTGGTGATGGGCAATACAACACATGTCACCTTAGATGCGCTGAAAGATGATTACAAATATGCAGGCTATTTTAATCTGCATATAGAAAACGGTGACCTGGGATACGATTTTATAAATTTATAAACAACAGTTTGATATAATTGTAAGTCAGTATGAAGGGATTTAATAAATGTTCGTAAATTTATTTTCAAAGCTTATATGATGGGTCTTAAACGTAAAAAACATATGGTTATGGCTGTTTTTCTAATGTTGATTTTTGGAGAAGCAGTTATAGCACAAAACGATAATGGGCATACTTATAACAAACAGTTTGTTGTCGGGAACATGCCCGGGATTGACAATTTCATGCATCTCACTCAAAGAGAAAAACAGATTGACAGTTTATTAAGTCAAATCGATGAAGAAACAGACAGTGTTATGCAAGAAGAAACAGAATCAGGTACCGGTATGTATAAACAAAAGGATTTTAAAAAAAACCGAAGCAGGTTATTTTTTAAAGTTTACAGAAACGGGAATTTACAATTACGTGATTCATTGTTAGAAAATGGTTTTCCTACAGCTTGTACTTGTTTCACAGATCATGATACTGTATTTGTGAGAATGAATCTGGGATTTTTTGGCGGGCTGGGATTCAATATTGACATTACTGAACACAATTTTACATCCGGCTGTCATATATATACAGATGACAATGCCTCTTTCAAAGCCAGCCCTGAGGATACTGTTTTTCAAAATCATATCCGTTGTGAAAGTAAATTTCAGCATCTTGTGTTAAACAATAAACCTGAGTTTAAACCAGGACAACACTTAACTGGTTTTTTAAAGATTACGACAAAAGAATTTTACGAAAAAAAATATCAACAATCGCTTGATAGTGTATATATCAGCGGGAGAATATATTTTACATGCCGGGTAAAAACAAAAAATCCATGGGACAAGTGAAGGTTTAGAAATCCTCCTTTGTCGTAAAATGAAATGTGGTATTTTATTAAATTTACAGTAATTAATCTGTTAATGGACGGAAGTCCGGAGTCGGAAGTAAAGCATACATTTATAAAGTAAAAATTAATTAGAGTCTGTCTATAAAGTCCGCTGGCGGCGTTATACTCGTCTGAAAAATCCTCATTTACGAAAGTAAACTCCGGTATTTTCAGACTTCGAAAGCCTTGCCAGCGAACTTTATAGAACAGACTCTTTACTGTATTGACGGACACTAATTAATGTGATCTCTTCGGACTTCCGTCTTTTATCTATACAAGCTGTACTTTATTGACAGCCTCCAATAAATCTGCTTATTTTTTAATATCTCAATAAGGCATTCACATTTGTATCGCTCAATGGCATTTCATCTTTTTCCAAGAGGTACACATTACCCTGATTCCGAATTGTACTTACAGCAATCAAATTATACAGGGATGCATTGTGATGAAGTTTTTCATTATCAATGTTTACGGAATTGGTTTCCTTATCATATAACCCATATGTTTCTTCTTCACGGTTAAGAAACAAGGTGTCAATCCGGCCGTTAACGGCAGCGGGGACAATATCTTCCAAATCCCACATGGTTTTTCCTGTTGCTGACATGTCTAAAAATGCCTTTTTCTTTTCTTTCAGCTCTTTTTCGAAATTGGTTTGCAAAAATTCTTTAGCTGCGGCATGCAAATCAACCGGGTCAGCTTCTTCAAAATTACCGGATAGGTTGGTGTTAACCAGGTTTTTGTACTTGCTTATCTTACGGTATGTACCAAAATGCTGGTCATCACAAGCAAGCACTAAGGGTACAGATTCACCTGACAGTATCTCATTGAGTTTATGGTCTATGGCCTTTATATATTTGGTGGCTTCGATGTTTTTAACATCTTTTTCACTGCCGTGACCGTGATAAACCGGCCGTCCTCTGTCATCCTGGTTGCCCCGTTGCTGAAGGCTGTCAGGTACTTTGTCATATCCAACTACATCCTCCAGTTGTTGAGGAAATTCACTGTTATCTATTTCTGTAATTGTATATGGTGTGCATTCATACAGTTTTACCATATTCAGGCTGAATGCCAGAATGTAAAACTGGTTGTCTTTATTCAACAGTGGTATCAGTGGCTTTAAATAGTAATGGGGGGCAATATAAAACCAGGGTTCAAAATGTATCGGGACTTTGAACATTTCAAAGGTATCATTATTCAAAAAAATTGCCAGTCCATCTGACTGATCTGTCCAGAATTTCCTGTCTTCAAGCAAATTGTAAAGGGGACGCAAAAAATCATCCGTATCATTCTTGCTTATGTTTCGTTCCTCGAATTCTTTGCGCACGCCTTTAATGATATTTTTAAGGTTCCTTTCAGGCAAGCCTTCATTTATTTCTTGTCCTGCACGGTATGTTGGCATATATACCGATAAGCATAAAGTGTCATGAACGGTTGCCAGCTTTTTAAATGATTCGTAATTGAAAATTTCATTTTGTTTCTGCATATTCATTATTTATTTTTAGATTTATGATTTCAGGATTGTTTAGACTAACAAGATGTTAATTATCCCTGCCGCCAGAAGGATGATGATCAAAGCCCAGAAAAACACACCAAATGTAATACCGGTGTTATTATCCCGGGGGCGTTTATGTGTGTTTACCCTTTCAGGTTCAGTGGTCATTGCCTTCTTGTTTCTGGGAGGCACAAGCACCCCAATGAGGATCATAATAAAAAAGGCAATGATTAAATACCCCAGCCATGATGTGCTGAATGCAACAGGCCCTACTGGTGTTACCCATGAACCGATGGCCCAGGTAAAAAGAAAAATAATGAGGAAATAAAAAACCATTCCCCTTAATGGTCCCGGGCCGTCCCGCCTGAAGAGGGCTGGCAAAAGTATTGCAAAAACAATTGCAAAAACACATGATATGATAATTGGAAATAACATATTAATGTATTTTTAATTACATGATTTTTAATAATCTCTGATAACGCTAACCAAAAATAACATGAAGGTTAAATCTCAGAAAGCTTTGAAAGGCCTGTCTTAATATATTCGGCACTTTCTGAGAATTTTGCTTTTGCATGCTCCCATTTTTCGCCGGTACTTTCTTCCAAATCTTTATATCTCTTCTTTAGCTCGGCGTGTTTAGCTTTCATCTCTTTTAATTGATTTTGGTAATTTTGTTTCATTTCATCCGAAACATGTTTTTGTTTTTCTTCAAGGTTTTCAATCTTATCAAACAAATCATCAATTGTTTCTTTCGCTTTTACTTTCTGTTTTTCTTTTGACATAATTTTTATTTTTTTGGTTAATAAATATTTTTCTTATTTCATGTTTTTTGATCAGTTACTGTTCTGCAACCTGCCGTAATAATCGAATATCTTTTTCTCATATTCAATGTTAATCGGTGCAGCCGGATTAAATTCCGGGGCATTCTTTAATTCTTTCGTATCAATATCAAGTATAATTTGCTGATCTTTATAACTAATTTTACTGATCCAGCTAATCGGAACCATCAATTCACGGTCGAAATCACAGGTATCATCGGTGGCAATAAAATAAATGATATGCCAGTCTTCGTCATCCACAATGATATCTGTTAGTTTCCCGAATTTTCCACCGGGTGTTTGGATCTCATAACCGAGGATTTCATTGAAACTGCGAAGGTTGGTATTTATATCCTCCTCATTGATTTGTATTTGAGGCGGGGATACCGGGCGCAAAGGATACATCATACCATCGGTAGCCGGCGGAACGCCTGCCCAGTAATTTTTCATGTCCAGGTGATTGAGCAACCGGGTCTCATATTCCCGGGATACAGGCTTCTTTTCATCAGTGGCCGGACATTTTTTTAGTTCGTCCCTTGTTATCCTGACATTAAAATTCTCATTTTCACTGTCAGGGTCATTAAGCAGCGCCCTGGGAATCAAGACTTTCTTGTTGGGCAGGATCTTTCCCTGATCAGCTTCCATATACCTGATTATCCAGCGGTCCTGGTCAAAAAAGAAATCCATGACTTTGCCTTTGACCTTATCTTTTGTTGATAAATTATACCCGATAAATGTTTTTACACTTCTTTTCATAATGTCCTATTTTTATTTTTTATTTTGTAGTATCAATGATCTTATTGATCGCAAAAGCAACAAGGTGGTAAATTGCTGCACTTTTATACTATAAACACACAAGGTACACAAATGGTTTAGAAATTATCAGGAAAGAAATATTTACCGGCCGGATTATTGAAGCAAAACTTAGTGACACAAGAAATGATTTCCGGATGCTTGGTTTTCGGGTTGTTTTGATTGTTGTTGTTCAGCTGATGTGCATACCTCAAAGATCAGGAATATTGACTATGAGACCATTAACAAATTTTTATAATGTCATAATCAAACAATTATCCGGTATTTCCGTTTATTAAAATGATAGAGCAAGTTTATCTGTTTGATTGTTTTTTAGGAATAAAAATTTTTGAGATGCAACAGACAGGTAAAGTGATTAAATTGGTTTTTCCAGGCATCCCAATGCGGGGTGCCTGGTTTTTTTTATTTAATTCAGGTGGATGATTGTAAAGGCTTTATTCTAAAAAATGGTTGACAGGGTTAAAGTTCAAAACCAACCTGTCCGCAAATTTTGTCCACGGATTAGAACGCCTGCCTGTCGCAGAAAGGAATTAGCCGTCTGCGACGGCTTTTTGTTTTGGTCCACGAATTAACACGAATGAACGCGAATGGGCTGTCTGTGTCAGCCTTTTGTTTTGGTCCACAGATTGAATGGTGACGGAGGGAGGGAGTGATGGAGTGACGGAGAGATGATGGGATGGATGAGCTGTCTGACGACAGCTTATTGTTTTTGCCACAGACCGTGTCCCTGCCAGTCCCTGACTGCCGTCAGGCAGGCGGCAGGCTGGCGGCGGTAAGTTTATCCGTCTTCATTTCATTACACCGGATACCGTCCCGGCGTAAGCTTGTCCGGCGAAGCGGTAGCGAAGACGGAATAGCAAAGACAGAGAGTGGAGACGGATTACATAGATTGCCACAGATGCTTGTTGGCCAACAGGGATGGGGTAATACGGATTGTACTACTGATATAGTCTTTGTCTCGCTTTTCGCTTAGCGAATATAATAAGTTACCCCCAAGCAGGATGCTTGAGGCACCTTATCTTACCCCCAAGCAGGATGCTTGGGGCACCTTATCTTCACAGCCCGCCGGCGCCGGATATCCTCCCACCGTCTATGCCTTGTTTATTGCACTGCAGACAGAGCGACGGGAGAAGCTCCTGTTCTGCGGTATAACAAAAACAGGCATAGACGGTGGGAGATAGCAGGCAGAGGCGGTGACAAATATCCTGATGGTAACCACTTTCCCCGCTGCCCGGATAAAAATACATCTAAGGTGTTATTGTGAACTAAATCACGGCATATTTAGAAATCGGTATTTTCCTTATGTCTTAATTTTTCTAACCACGTCAATGAGAGTGCCATCCACCCATTTGATGGCGGCTACTATATCATCAGTAAGCTCCGGTTTTTTGGGTTTTCCACAGATTTTTTCTGCTTCTTCTTTCAGGTCTTCAATGCTGCGAATGGGCAGATCACTGTTCTTTAATTTATCAATGAGGTCTTTTCGTCTTGGATTGACAGCAATACCACGTTCAGTTACAATAACATCGATCAGTTCACCGGGTCCGGAAACCGTAGTTACTTCGTCAACGACCACAGGAATTCTGTCCCGGAACAGAGGTATCGGCAATATCACGGTTTTTGAGAATAAGCAATTTTGCCATCCTCCCAGGCCATGTAACAGGTATCCGTCAGAATGTGTTACCACATTGGCATTAAAGTTTACATCCACTTCGGTAGCACCGAGCACAACCACATCAACCATGCCGGCAAAATTGCCTTTGCCGTGGTAATTATAACTGGTAAAAGGGCTTGTCCATACGTGCTCCGGGTTATCGCGCATAGACCTCACCCCTTCCAGGTCAAAAGTTTGTCCGTCAAGGATATAATCAACCAGCCCTTCTTCGAGCATATTTACCAGGTATTTGTTACTACCGCCACGGGCAAACCGTGCTTTAATGCCTTTTTCACGCATTGTTTTGGCAAAAAATTCACCCACTGCAAGGGAAGTGCCTCCGGCGCCTGATTGAAAAGAGAATCCATCTCTTATGATACCTGCTTCTTTACAAAATTTTGCTGTCAGTTCAGCCAGGTAAAGCCTGTCAGGGCTTTTTGTGATGCGGGTAGTGCCGGAAATTATTTTTTCAGGGATACCGATGTCATCAATTTCTATGGTATAATCCACATAATTGCCTTGAATTTGCCAGGGGATACATGGAAATTCAACCATATTGTCTGTTGCCACAATGACTTTATCGGCATACTGAGAATCAGCGAGCGCAAAGCCCAGCAATCCTGTGGCAGAATCTCCGTATAGGCCATTTGCATTCCCGAACGGATCAGCGCAACCGGCACCTATCACGGCAATATCAATTTGCACTTCACCGTCCTGCACCGCCTGATATCTGCCTCCGTGAGACCGTAAAACACCAATGCCCCGCATATTGCCTTCGGTGGTAAATTTGCCAAGCGGCCCGTTCATGCTTCCTTCGATGTGATGGATTGTACCATCTTCCATGTATTGTAACAAATGTTCATGACAGGGGAATGAAGCAGAAGGAAACCAGCGAATGTCTTTAACGCCCATTTTTTTTACGGTATCAAACAATTTGTTGGCCAATAGGTCACCATTGCGGAAATGATGATGTGTTGAAATGGTCATCCCATCTTTGAGGCCACACTTTTTCAGTGCTTCCTCAAGGTTATTAACCATTTTGTTTCCGTTATCGGGATAATCAGCACAGGATGAAATTTTGGGGGCATGCTTTTTTCCTTCGGGGCAGTGTTTTCCCACGCCTTTAAAAGGCACCTGTTTTTGTCCGTTTATTTCATCGGGAACCAAACGTCCCACAGCATTTTTGATCATTTTAGCTGACATATTCTTTCCTCCAGTTTTTTGAAATGAGATTAAATTTTAAGGCTAATTCGATGGTTTTATTGGCACGTTTTACAACAGGGGGGTCTATCATTTTGCTGCCCAGGGCTACCACACCAAGGCCTTTTTCTTCGGCTTTGATAGCGGCATCAGCAATTTTGCATGCTTTTTGAATTTCTTCTTCTGTGGGTTTAAAGCACTGTTTGATCACGGGGATTTGCCTGGGATGGATACACCCCATGCCTTCAAAACCCATCATTTTGGAATTATGGACAGTGTTGGTTAAGCCTTCGGTATCATCCACATCAGAAAATACAGAATCAATTGGTTGTACACCTGCAGCTTTGGCAGCATTAACCAGGCGATACCGTGCCCATTCTGATTCTTTTCCTCCGGTGGTACGCTGTGTGCCAATATCAGCGGTATAATCTTCCAGGCCAATGGCAAGGGCAACCACATTCGATGTTGCGCTGGCTATATCATAAGCACGTTCTATGCCAAGGGCGGATTCAATAATGGGCATCAGATACACCGGGTTTTCGGGATCGATTGTTTTGATTTCTTGTTGAACTTTTTTCAGGTATTCAGCCGATTCAGCTTTTGGAACCAAGATGAGGTTTACATTGTGGGGAATGACATATTTAAGGTCTTCAAGTCCCATTTGTCCCTGATTGATACGTACCATCCTTTCGGCACCGTAAAAATCGAGTACCCTTAAGGTATTCCTGACAAGGTAACGGGCTTCATTTTTGCGTGTTGGGGATACTGAATCTTCAAGATCCAGTATTATGCCATCGGGTGAGTGTACCCCTGCATTCACCATCAGATGAGGTGTATTTCCCGGCAGGTACAAACGTGTAAATCTGAACCTGTCGGTACTGGTGGCATATTTGTTATCAGGATTAAAACCGGGAAGGTATGCTTTATCAGTTTTAACCAATTGTTTTATGGCTGCTTCAAGACGGGCTGCAATGACATAATCAAGTGCCCCTGAATCCAAGACATTCACTTTGGCATGTTCGATATCAAAATAACCGAGTATTTCAATGATCTCATTATAGATATCATCGCCAAACATGGCTTTTACTTTACTTTTCAGGTTAATGTTAATGCCGCCTTCTTTGGTGATTTCCAGTTTAATCTGACAATCAGACCTGACTTTGGGGCCTTCGTTGCCGGCTATAGCTATTTTTTTTGTCATACGTATAATTATTATAATTCATTCCTTACAAAAATAATAAACAACGGGTTAAATTACAACAGTTTTGGCTCTCTTTTAAATAAAAGGTTGATAGATTAGAAAAAATTGTAACCAATCAGTTAAAAATTGTTAATAGCGGTTAATATCAGTTAAGAACGGTTGCGATTAATAGGTGTTAGGTGTTAGGTTTAAGATTTCTCATGACCTAAAACTTAACCCCTAAAACCTCTCATTTCGGGTGGGGGACTCATAAGTAACCGATTTTAACTGATATTAACCGATATTTACAGAAACCTTTATGAATGATCAGTTACAAAAAGTTTATATGTGAAACTTCCGTTATGATAAATCAAACAATGCCATCACCACAAAAATCTTTTCGTGAGCAGGTTTTACAATGTTTGCCCATCCACACTTCATCAAATTGCTGCATGGCGCTTTCGACAATATGCTGGTTGTCAGTAAAAATGCCGGTTTCAAAATTGCGCCTGTCAGGTGATTTTGCGCCCATTCCGGCGCCGGTAAGATTAGCAGAGCCAATATAAGCCCATTTCATATCAATGATGATCAATTTAAAATGCACCCTCGGACACAGCATGCGTTCAAGGTTTTTCAAAACTGAAGGGTACTTGTCAAAATCTTTTCTGAAATGCTGACCCGGTTCTTTAGCATGTATTATGCGTACGCTTACGTCCCGTGCCAAAGCTTCTGATAATACTTTCAGGTAAGGTACAAATACGGATTTGTATTTTACATGCAGGTCCTTAAGGTCTGATGTGCCGATCCAAAGCAGTTCCTCAGCATCGAAACTTGCTTTCAGTACTTCATTGTAATGGTCTTTATCTGCGATATACCTAAACATGATAAGTTCAAAGTTAAAGAATTATTTCGAATCCAAATGCCTTAAGGGGCCTTCTATTAATTGATATGGAAAAAGCATTATCCTTATTGTTCCGGAGAAATAAATTCGGATTCAGACATATCATATCCCTGTAGAAAAGCTTGTGCGCTCATGGGTTTTTTGTTTTCGGGTTGTATCTTATTAAGTCTGACAAAGCCGTCAGCTACTGCTACATCCATGTTGTTGTTATTGGTATTATGGATGGTGCCTGGTTTAAATTTATGTTCAGAATAGAAAAACTCAGCATCAAAAATTTTCATGCCAATGGTATGTTTTTTCAGTTTGAGTTTTGACCAGGCGGTGGGGTAGGGGCTGAGGCCTCTGATGAGATTCACAATATTTTTTCCTTGATTCTGCCAGTTAATACGGCAATCTTTTTTAAACAATTTAGGGGCAGGTTTGATATTTGCCGGGGTTTGTTGCATCCATGGCCGGATGTCATTTTTTTCGATGGCATTTACAGTTTGGCGTATTAGTTTGGCCCCTTTTTCCATGAGTTTATCGTGCAGTGTACCGGCATTGTCAGATTTGCTGATGTTGACAGTTTCCTGAAAAAGGATTTTACCTGTATCAATTTTATCATTAATAAAAAATGTGGTAACCCCTGTTTTTGTTTCCCCGTTAATAATGGCATGGTTGATTGGTGCTGCG
>JBNJGX010000046.1:0-13018 GCA_051748025.1 Bacteroidota bacterium | reverse complement strand
ACATATTGTAGGCCTGCATGGCACTTATAATGCTTACAATAATGCCCGGTTGTTTGGTAAAGAGCTGGACAGGATAAAAAAACTGTATCCTGAAATATCAGAAGGGCGTCAACATTATTTGCGGTTCGACAATCCCGTAACATGGCAAATATGGAATGATTACAATCTTAAGGTTGACAGCTCAGTCGGTTTTTCTGATGACGCCGGTTTTAAAGCCGGTACATGTTTCGATTATCACCCTTTTAATGTTTTGACAAAGGAGAAATTAGCATTGATCGAGCGCCCCCTTACAGTAATGGATACAGCCCTCTTTAAAAGAGAATTTTCCCATAATGAAATGCTTGAACTGATTAATAATCTTTATAAAACAATTAAATCCCATAATGGAAATTTTGTGCTTTTGTGGCATAATAATAACCTGACAAATAGCGGTTTTAAGTCATATAAAAACCTGTATGAAAATATCATAAAGACAATTCATGAATAAACGGCATAAGAATTTATAATGCTAACAAAATAAATATGGTTACTTTTGCAGAAAAGAATTTAACTTATGAAAAATAGGGACAAAGATTTGGATCTGGTTGACCTGTATGCAGGGATTGTATCATTTATTCGGCGGCATTTGATATTATTGATAATTGCCGGTGTTTTAGGGGTTGGGCTGGGTATTTATAAATCATATACCGTGTCTAACGTATATAAAAAATCATGTATTATCCAAAGTAAGGTTATGACGCAAAGCCATCTTTATCAGTATTTTACCCCATTAGAAATTATGGTTCAGAATAAAAGTTATAAACGGATTGCATCATCATTTGAGCTCGATAGAGAGATTGCTCAAAAGTTAATGGCAGTATCTATTGACAGTGTTGACAATAACAGCCTGAGCATATCTTTTGAAGCAACCGACTCTGTTGCATTATTAGAAATTTGTAACAACATAATTAATGGGATCAATAACACACCAATTTTTTTAGCAAAATTTGAAGAAGCTCAAATGATAAAGGAAAAACACAAACAAAAAATACAAGAGGAAATAGATGAATTAAATCAATACCAGGAAAAATTATTGAATGTTGATTTTGAAAAAAATGCATCAGGAAACTACTATCCTCAGTTGGCAGGTACTTATCAGGAGATAATGGAACTATATCAAAAAGAAAAGGAACTGGAAGCACAACTACATGATAAGCAACCTGTAAACATTAGCAGTCAATCTTTTATCATTAAAAAAAGGTTAAACTTCTTAAAAAATCTACTCATATATCCTGTGATTTTTATTCTGGTAGCAGCTTTATTTGGTTTTATCAGAGATATCCATAAAGCATATAAGTTACGTTCTGCTGAATAATTTTTTCATTATCCCGGCAAGTGTTCCCATTGCATAATATAAATGCATACTTGCGATTACAAGCGACATTAAAAGGTATTTCCGGTTTTTAAGTTTAATGCTGGTTGTGACAGCAATAATTATAAGGCTAATCAAGTATATGCAAAGCATACCCAGTCCGCAAATCAATGCGGGGGTAAAAACCAACCCTGCCAGTAATAAGGCCACTATGCCCGTAAAAAAAAGCATAGGTGCCAAATGACGAAATTTAAGGCTTTGCGGAACATCAATAAAATATAACCCGTTTCTGTACATTTGTTTAGTAAGTTCAGGCAGACTGTCGCGGCAATAATAGTCTGCCTGCATATTGTTATTAAGATAAAAACGGTAACCGGCTTTTTTTGCCCTGTGGTGAAATTCAGTATCCTGGTGCCTGATAAGTTGCGTTTTAAACATGCCTGTTTTATCGAATATATCCTTTCTGTAAAGTGCATATACAGCCGTGTCGTGAAAACCACTTGAGGCACCGGTTCTGAATGATGAATTCCCGACCCCCACTGGTGTTGACAAGGCTTGTTTAATGATATCCCCCCAATAACCGGACCCTTTTGTGTTTAATACCCCACCCACAGCCGCCACATCCTCCGGCATATTTTTCAAACATTCATGAGCAGTACGTATGTATGATTCATGAAGCCTGCTGTGTGCGTCAGGCCGGATAATATATTTACCACGACTTTTAAGTATCCCGATATTCCATCCTTTTGCAAGTAATAGTCCCGGATTGTTATATATTTTCCATGAAACATTGCTTTTTTTTAATTTTTTTTCTGCCAGTGTCCTGGTATTGTCATCAGATTCTCCGTCTATTATAAGCAGTTCCCAATCAATATCCAAGTTATCAAATTGACAAATGATTGAATCAATACACATTTCAATATATTTCTCATTGTTTCTGACAACAATCAAAACAGATATTTCCATTGTTTATTTGATTTGTGAAATGTTCATTTCATACAAATACCTTTTTCCGTTATGTACGGAATCAAAAAACACACATTTTCCATCCCTGCTCCACCGCGGATGTAAATCACATCGTGTAAAACCATGATATGACAGGGGTTCAAAAAAGCGCCCCAAGGTTTGTAAATCACCGGTTTTTATATTTAAGAAAAGAAGAGATTTCATACGTGATTTGTCAGGATATGTATCAAATACCATAATGCCTTGCATAAATGAGGGATGACCATCACCAAAATTACCAATTTTATCAGGGAATAATTGTACAAATTTATTTTCCTGCCGGTTCATTTTATAATACTGAGCCTTTTTGTTTGCAGGACGCAGGTACCCCACAAAACTATTGTCATCAATCCAGCAACAATGGCTTATCATACCACTGTCTGAAAGGCACTTTAACTGGCCGGAAACTGCATCAGCAACAAACAGACTATCGTTTTTTTGGTTCTTTTTATAACTGCGTAAAATGAAAAGAAAATGTGTTGCCGATGGGTTTAGCATTACATGATTAATTTTCAAGGTTTTTCCGGCTTTATCCGGTAAGAATTTCAGTATATCATTGAACGAAACAAGCAACCGGGAATCTCCTGTTTCAATATTTATCCTGTGGATCCCATCTGAATCATAAGGGGGTAAATGATTTGGTTCCGGACTGAGGCTCGAATAGGCATAGTCTGAATTAACCTGTGCCAGCCTGTGGTAATTGAAACTAAGAAAAAAATCACATGTGGCTTCAGCTACGGGCTTATGAAATGTTTGTAGTTTCGTGGCATTAGGAACATCCCACAATTCAGCGCAATATTCATTATTACAACGGTTATTAAAAATCAGTTTATTACCAGGCAACCAAATTACCCGGCTGCCTTGTTGCCAGTTAAAAGCATTTGATTCTGTTAATTTGAAGTAAGATTGTTTCGTTTTGTTGAAAATGATAATGGACACCATATCTCCTTTGGCAATGGCTGCATTGGTGTTTTTTTTGCTGCTGTGAAAAGCGATGTATTGTCCGTCATGACTTTCAGGACACTTATCGTAATATCCGAAGAAAGATGCTTGATCCCCATAATGGTATTTTTGTAAATTATAGGGCGTTGAATAATTATTACGGGGCTTATGAATAAAATAATTCAGGTATTGATAAAACCTTTTCATGATGTTTTTTAACCAGGGAAATTGGTTTAAAACCGCTGCGAAATTCCGTTCTATTTTATTGTATCTTACTGACATTGGCTGATTTTAACATATTTATCCTGATAAGCTATACTGTTTTGCCTTGCTGAAAACTTGTTTACAATAATTTTTCTTACGTCTTCAGATAAATACCCATACCTTTTGTTTACAACCGATTGGATACACTTTGCAAGATTAATTTCATCATTTGCCCCTGCCATAAATTGCCATGATGAATTGTTTTCAAATATTTCCCTGTGTGCCGGTATATCTGACAATATCGGGGGCAATCCACAAGCCATTGCTTCCAAAACCGTATTGGGCATTCCTTCACTGTATGATGTGCTGATAAAATAATCAGATGCCTGCAAATATGGGCTTACATTTGTTTTGAAGCCGGCAAATAAAATATTTTTATCATCAGAACACATATTTTTAAGTTTATTTTCTAAATGTCCGGTACCCAGAATTACCAAATAACTGTTTAAACTATTTTGTTTCTTGAAAGCATTAATGGTAGCTTCTACATTTTTACGTTTTATAAAACTCCCGGCAGAAATGAAGATTTTTTTATCATCAGGCAAATTTAATTCTTGCCTAAGCTGTTTTTTCCTATCCATGGAAACAGGCATATATTTGTTTATATCAACACCATTCGGAATAACATCCAATAAGATATTGTGAGACTTTTTGTAGATCTGTTGAATGCTTTTTGAACATGCTACCCCGGTAGATTTACTACGCATAAGTTTTAAATGACATTTAGCCATTATACTACCTTTGATGTTACCATATTTTTTTAAATAATCATCCATCACATAATTTCTGATGGTAAAAATATGTTTTGAGTCCTTAATACTTCCCATCAAAATGTCCGGCCTGATTCCCTGTGTATGTATTACATGTGGTTGTATTTGCTGTAATAAATCCTTAAGCTTTATTTTTGCCAATAATAATCCCTGAAAACGACTAAGCTCTAATGAATGAATCTGGACAGTAATTTTTTCAAACTCGGATTGCATACTATCTCCGGACTCAGGTGACAAAGTAACAATGTGTGGTAAAAACATTTGTTTGTCAAGATGTTTTAATATATTGAGCAGTTGATTGGTAGGTCCGGTTCTTCTGAATGTGGATACTACAAATAACAGTTTAATTTTATTGTTGCTCCTCATGTTGTTGCTCCTCATGGCCTTCCTTTACTTTAGATTCTTTTTCTGCAATATAATAAATATAAATAAAAAGGATTAATACAGTTTTGTAATAATAAGAAACGAGCCCAATGTCCATTACAAAGAATAAAATAACAACCAAAAACATAAACGTTTTTACGCTGGAAAATGTCAGTCCATCGATTTTTTTTAACAACACATAATGGAACCTGTAAAACAGGAAAACCCCGATTAACCCAAGGGTACTTAACAATTCAATAAAGTTGTTGTGACTGTATTTTTCAGTCCAGGTTGTAAACGTATTCAAGCCATGGCCAAATATCGGTTTTTCCTTAAATTTTTGCATTCCAAGTTTGATATAATATATCCGGGATTCAGTGCTGGAATCTCCCTGTCCACTGGAAAGGCTTTCCGACGTTAATTCAAACCTGGATTTGGTCAATAATAATTTATCAACGATAAAATTTCCGGCAAATATATAACCAATAAAAAACAAAGCGATACCATAAACAAAGACACGTTTTGTGTTTCCCCTTTTCATCAAAACCAGGAAAAAATATAAAGAGACAACAGCGGTAACCAGTATGGCTTTTTTCGAGCCTGATAACAGGATTAATAAATCAGAAAGCAAAATAAAACTAATATAAAGCTGCATGGTTTTTTTTCTTTTTACATGCAGGGCTTTAATGATAAAAACACAAATTCCACAAAGTGTATAGATCGCTAAATGGTTTGCATTTGAAGCACTACCATTGAATCTTCCCAGATGGTATGATGAAAACCAATCAGAAAACGGTGGTATAATTAGAACAAGATTTATCAACAGGCTGATAATGATGCTGTAAAGCAAAAATCCCTCAAGGTCATAATTTTTAAAACAGTTATACACTGCAATTATTGTATATGCCACAACCAACAATTTCAAGCTTATCCATAAACTGTTTGATGCAGAAATTGACCATAATGCTGATAAAACAGCATAGCCAAAAAATATCAAATAGGCAATAATAGCTGGATTTATTGTGATTTTTTTACCTTGTAAAACAAAAGAAACAGTATAAAAGGCAAGAAAACAAACGTGAATAATATATTGAATAATTATATTTTCAGGTCTTGAAGCCAGAACAAGACTTATATAAAATAAACTGAGCAAAATTCCCAGCACAAGTTTTATTGATATTTTACCTGGCATCTAGCATATTTAAAAAATCCAAAACCCTGAGCTTATTGCTTGCATATTGGTGAAAATCACCAGCTTCAAAATTAAATTTCCCATCGTGGTAAACAAACCTTCCCGGGACACCGTCAACTTTCATTTGATGTGTATTGTAAGAACCAAATACCGTTTGTAATTCATTTATTTTATAACTACCATCAAGTGTTTCAAAGACATCAACACTCATTGAACGAAAATTACCGGCTTCACAAACTTCCCTTACCAGATTGAGTAATTTTTCGGGGGGGGTATCCCACCCAGTATTTCCACTACCACTGGCAAAATGGTTTTTTAACAACCTTTGATGTCCGCTGTATGTATTCCCAATTTTAATGATACGCCATTCCCACTTGATGGGCACAAAAGGCTGAACAATAATATAATGCTTTTGAATTCGCCCAAATAAAGGCAACGGGATTATTTTTTTACGCGAAAAACGTAGCCTTCCGAATGTCAATGCTTTGTGAGTACGCCCAAGTACGGAAGCAGCAATACGCAAGGCCTTTGTTTTACTTTTCACTATTGTTACCCCTGAACCACTGGCCCCAATATTTGTTTTAAACACCAACGGATAATTGGCATTTTTAAAAAAAGCCCTGGCATTTTTTGGTTCTGTAAAAACTGAGGTTTTTATATGTGGAAATCCTTTAGCCTCAAGCCATGCAGCTACATTGCGCTTGTTCTCATAAAGAAAGATGCTTTCCCATGAAGGGTACAATGGTCTTTTTAGCACCTTTTCAATAACATAACAACGTTCATCAAATATATGTTTGTGGACTTGAATATTATCGGGCGGATGACAAATGAAACCATCACAATCACTTTCACGTACTTCATGTAACCAATCAGGTGAGATAAAATCTATGATCTCATAATTAACACCCAGGTTATCACAAGCTTCAGCAATTTTCAGATGCTCATTATCAAAGGATTGCAAAATACCAAGTTTCTTTTTGTTTCTATTATTCATGACGCCACTTTATTATTTTTACCGACTTTTATAAAACCATATCTAATGCCAGGATGCTTTATCAATGTTTCTATTGAAGGGCAAGATATAAAAGCTTTCATAATTGATAAAATACAATTACAATTTTTTAACTTATATTTTACGTATTTTACATTTTACAGTTGTTTGCATGTATTTATGATTTATCATTAACAATGTCATGATTGTGCTTGATCTTTTTATAAATAAACTGAATCATAAAAGTATTGAACGTAATTCCGATGATTGAATAGGTAATGATTGATATGACATCATCATTGAAAATTAAGAATGGGATATATAAACTTAAAATACGAAAAACAACCATAAAGCTTTCATATTTTAAGCTGAATTTTTGAAGCCCAAGAATATAAAGGCTCATGGTGGATGGCGGATTAATAAAACCCAAAAAAGACCATAGTGCAATAATCCTGGCATAGACACCCGCTGTGTGCCATTCAGCACCAAAAACAACTTCAAAGAAAAAAGGCCCTCCTATGATGATCAATAAAAACGGAACGAAGGCAATTTTGGCCAATCCAAGCGTGGTTTTTGTGTATAAGCTCAATATACTTTTCCCTGATTCAAATAAACGGGAAGCCCGTTGGTAATAAACTTCCCTTGTAGATTTACTGATTAACTGAGCCGGTGCGCGTAATACCCTGCTTGTAAGCATGTAAAACCCTGCAATCTCCGGTGCATACATAGCGGTAAGCAGAAAAAACGGAATGTTTTGAGAAATACTACTAAGCAATTGTGCAGGAAATTGATACTTCGGAAATTTTTGGTAACGAATAGCGTTTTTTTGCATGCGTTTTGTATCAAAATGCTTTAGTGACAGTGCGGATTTACGGATATTTCTAATAATTAAAAGTATAACCCCAAATAAATCACCAAGGAGTTTTCCCCATATCAGGCCATTAGACATAGGAATGAGCGTTTTTGATAAAGATTGACTGCTTACTGTAACTCCGGCCTGTGAAATTTTTGCGTAAGAAACAGACTTGAAAGCTTTTTGTCTGCTGCTATATGCTATCAACACTTGTAAAAGGCCACTGAAGAGTATGCCGGCAGGGACAATCCATATAAAAGTCTCAATTTTGTCGGTAACATGTTTGATCAAAAAACTCTTGGTTAATAGAATCACTATAAAAGACAGTAATGATACTGCAAAGCTACATATCACACTTAAGAAGAACATGGCTGATGCATCCTCTTCTTTTTCAGGTAACATAATGGCAAGTTCGTACTTTAAACTTGATACGGATGCCATTATTCCAACAATGGCAGCGTATATTGAAAAATAGCCAAATTCAGCAGGGGAGAATAGTCTGGATAAGAATGGGGTTGCAGCAAATAATATTCCCTGGGCTATAGCGGTCCCGGAAATCAGTGTTATGATGTTAAGAATAAATTCGTTCTTCTTTAATTCTTTTAAATCCATTACAACAATTTGCTTAGCTATTTAATTCATTGATTTTGTTGAAACCACTTGCAGAACGCGTTTATCCCGGAAGCAAAATCCGTTTTCGGATGATAATTAAATTTGTTTTTAGCCTTAGTGATGTCAGCCCAGGTGCCTGTGGATTCTTCTTTAATTGCCGGTAAATATTTACACCTGGCTTTTTTCCCAAGAATATGCTCCAGTGCTGATATCATGGTACTCAGGTGTACTTTTTTTCCATTACCGAGGTTAAAAATATCAAATCCCGGTTTATCATAATCCATTGCTGCCATTATCCCATCCACAATGTCATCAATAAAGGTGTAATCACGGTAGCTTTTTCCGTTGCCATACATTTCAATTTCCTTATCATTCAGTATTTTTTTAGCAAAGCGATACATGGCAAGATCAGGGCGCATACGTGGTCCGTAAACGGAAAACAAGCGTAAACTAAGAAATTGATTGTTGTTGTCTGATGCAAAAGTTTTACCCATATTTTCGCATTCCAGTTTATACTGAGCATATGCACTCAATGGAATAAGCTCATTAAGGTCTTCATGCCATGGTTGTACAGGATGATTACCATACACTGAGCTTGACGATGCAAAAATAATTTTCTTAATATTTTGTTGTTTGGCACAATCAATAACCGCCTGGCTGCTTTGGATATTGACAGTTTTATACACCCCAGGCGTATCCACAGATTTTCGCACACCAGGTTTTGATGCAAGATGTATGATACATTCAATATCCGTATTTATTATTTCTTTTGCATTCCAAATATTTCTCACATCTTTTTTTATCAGTTCTACCTCAGGATGGGAAATAATACCTTTCAGGTTATTGTGTTTTATATCAGGGGAATAAAAATTATCAAAATTATCCATGATAATTACCTGATAATTAGATTTGATTAAAGATTCCACCACGTGGCTTCCAATAAAACCTGCTCCACCTGTTACCAGTATTTTTAATTTGTCCTCCATCCTAAAAGATGATCACATCAACAAGGCCAAAACTTTCCAGTTTGTTCCGGCATTCCAATTAATAAAAAGATCAGAGATAAAAAGCATATTACTTAGCATAATTTATGGCGCGGGTTTCACGTATCACAGTGACTTTTACTTGTCCGGGGTATGTCATTTCATCCTGCACTTTCTGAGCGATTTCATTGCTGATACGAGTAGCCTCTTCATCGTTTACCTTGTCGCTACCAACAATTACCCTGAGTTCACGCCCTGCCTGGATGGCATAGGTTTTGGTAACACCAGGGTAAGATAACGCCAGGGATTCCAGTTCTTTAAGCCGCTTGATGTATGATTCCACCACTTCGCGTCTTGCGCCCGGTCGTGCACCGGAAATGGCATCACAAACCTGTACAACAGGGGCAATAAGCGAGGTCATTTCTGTTTCATCATGATGGGCACCAATGGCATTAATAATCTCTGGTTTTTCTTTATATTTTTCGGCGATTTTCATCCCGAGGATGGCGTGAGGCTGCTCCGGTTCATCTTCGGGAACTTTGCCTATATCGTGCAACAGGCCGGCCCGTTTTGCCAGTTTTGCATTAAGGCCAAGCTCAGCAGCCATGATAGCCGAAAGGTTGGCTACTTCCCTGGAGTGTTGTAAAAGGTTCTGTCCATAAGAAGAACGGTATTTCAGGCGGCCTATCATGCGGACAAGATCAGGATGTAAACCGTGAACGCCCAGGTCAATGGCGGTCCGTTTTCCTGTTTCTATGATTTCTTCTTCAAGCTGTGATTTTGTTTTATTGACCACTTCTTCGATACGTGCCGGGTGTATGCGTCCGTCAACAATGAGTTGATGGAGGGCAAGGCGTGCTATTTCCCTACGTATCGGATCGAAAGCCGAAAGGATAATGGATTCAGGCGTGTCATCCACAATGATCTCAACACCTGTTGCTGCTTCAATCGCTCTGATATTGCGGCCTTCTCTGCCGATGATCCGGCCTTTGATCTCATCATTTTCTATGTGAAATACAGATACGGCATTTTCAATGGCTGTTTCTGTGGCTGTTCGCTGAGCTGTTTCAAGTACCAGTTTTTTGGCTTCTTTGTTCGCTGTCATTTTAGCTTCATCCATGATATCATTGATATATGACATGGCCTCGGTTTGTGCTTTTTCCTGCAACGAATTGATAAGCTGGTCTTTTGCTTCTTTGGCACTCATTCCACTGGCAGCTTCAAGTTGCTTAACCTGCTCATTGTGGATCTTATCAAGTTCCTGCATTTTAAGTTCTACATGCTCAAGTTGTTTGTTGAGATTTGCCCTTATGGCATCCGTCTCTTTACGTTGACGGTTGAGATCTTCCATCTTTTTGGAAAAACTTTGTTCTTTTTGTTTCAGACGGTTTTCGCTTTCTGCAATCCTGGCATTTTTTTCACTGATGTATTGTTCATGTTCACTTTTTAATTGCAGAAATTTTTCTTTGGCCTGCAGGATTTTGTCCTTTTTAATGACTTCACCTTCACTTTCTGCCTCTTCAATGATTTTAATGCGTTTTTTCTTCAGGATGGAATCCCAAAGATAAAATGATATCGCAATACCTACTGCAAAAGAGGCAACACCCGTTATCAAAAATTGTATCATACTGTTATTGTTTTAAAGTTAATATATATTGCTTATTATTTTAATTAAATCTAATGCCTGACAAAACAAAAAAATGCCCGTATAGTTCATTAAGTTATAGAGGACCCCTGTATAGACATGGGTGGAGCTGCCACACTACATCTGACTTCCACTGTCCGCCGGAGCGAACCTGCCGAAGATAAATCAGCAGGTGAGGCCTGCCATCAGCAATGTGAGCCTGGCTCCAATATTAATAGTGTTGAGTCTCATAATCTTTAATGAACCAATACGGGCAAAGACTTAAATTTATTTAAAGAACGTTATGCTTCTGATAAATAAGAACTTAATGTAAAATTCAATTCACGCAAATCCTCAACCAGGGGCTTTAATTCATTCTGTTCCTGCGCATCCAGTAATTTCACTGCAATGTTCAGGCTTGTTAAGGCCAGATAATCCTGGTTGTCTTTATCTTTCATGCCGAGTTTTTTGAAATGCTCCACAGAAGCATTCACCATTTTACCAGCCTGCCGGAGCGTTTGTTCCGACTTGCTGTCTCCCCGTTTTATTTTTATGTTATAAGGGCGGTGAGCTATGGGTATTTCTATGCGCAACTCGTTTTGCATTATATCATTACATTTTATTTATCAGAGCTATACAATTGTCAATGTCCCGTATCAATGTGTTAATTTGTCCTTTCGCTTCTTCTTTCGTCTCTTTATTATTTAACGTATTTGTTAGCTTAATAGTTTCCAATTCATACGATAATTTTTTAATTTTATTGTTTAGCTCAGTATTTTCTTGTTCCAGGTGTTTTAATTTATTTGTTAACGCATAATTTTTATGTTTTTCTTCTTTGTATGCAGCATGCAAACGGGCTGTTTTATCTTTTACAGATGCAATTATGTCCCTTAATTCTGCTGTCATTTTTTGTTTATTTATTTCTTACAAAAATAATGGAAATTTCAATTATTTAAAAGATATTTGGAACGATGTTTAAAGAATTTGTGAACAACAGGACTTTGATAATGATATTAGCTGCTTTCAGCCTGTCTGTTAGCAGTTTTTCTGCCTATGCTCAGGTTTATGATTACCATCCGCCTTTGAAAATTCCCATGATCATGTCAGGCAGTTTCTGTGAACCAAGGAATGGCCATTTTCATGCCGGTATTGACTTAAAAACAGTAGGAATAACCGGCCAGACCCTTCATGCGATTGATGATGCTGTTGTGTATCGCATACGTATAAGCGGGCGCGGTTATGGCAGGGCTTTGTATCTGTTGCACCCTGATTCAAGCCTGAGTGTATATGCCCATATGCAGCGGTTTATGCCAGAAGTGGAAGAAGCAGCCCGGAAGATGCAGTATAAAAACAAATCTTTTTACCTGGATACCATTTTGCAGGACAGTCTTTTTGTGTATAACAAAGGCGAATGTATCGGATATTCCGGCAATTCAGGTTCTTCAGGCGGGGCTCATTTGCATTTTGAGATACGCAAGATGCCTTCGGAACATTGTATAAACCCTCAAAAATTCTGGAGTTTTAATGATAATATCAAACCTCAATATAGAGGTATTGTGTTTTATGATATTGATGCAAACCATAAAACCGAAGCAGAACGATCTGATTATCAGCATTCCGGCAGGGTGAGAAACCGGGATATATCCCTGGCGCAAGGGAAATGGGGCATAGGTGCTGAAATTATAGACAGAATGAACAGAACCCATAACCGCTACGGCATTCTGGAACTGATAATGCTGGTTAATAAAGATACGGTGTATCACAGCAAGATAGATACTTTTGCCTGGTCAAATCAGAAATATACCCCAGCCTGGTTTGATGCTTATTTCATGGAAACCCGTAGCCGCTATGTTCAACGCTGTTTTCGCGAACCGGGTAATAAAGCCGGTTTATTTGTTAACCTTAAAAATGACGGGGTAATTGAACTGGCAGAAGGCGATGTTAAAAAGATACAATTAAAAGCCCGTGATGGAGCCGGCAATTGGTCAGGGTTCAGGTTTACACTGAAAGCTTCTGATAAAGAAAAACCACCCCATGTTTCAAAAAAAATGTATCCGGCCGGAAAGGC
>JBNJGX010000045.1:0-13160 GCA_051748025.1 Bacteroidota bacterium | reverse complement strand
CAAATAGAATAGGCTCGGGTTCGTATTGAAATATGTTATCAACTTTATCTGAAACGGCTATTACATCTGAATCCAGGTAACAATATTTGTCATGCTTTTTGATATTAAGGTAGTTATGCATTGATGTTTTTAAGTAAATGGAGGCCTCGTGATGTGAAAGGTTATCAGGCGTTTTTATATCGATAATGATATCATGTTCAATTTCTGCTTTATTCCTTGACATATCTGTAATGACATGAATTCTTGCACTACTGAATTTTTTAAGAAACTTCAGGCTGAAATTTAATGTTTCGGTATGTTTTCGGTCGCCACATACGACAAAAACAAAATGATGCATATGTATGTTATTTTTTTTCAATGGTCATATGTAACCTCCTGTCCATCACGCCGGAATTTAGTACTCTGTTCGGGTAATGATTATTTTTTACACCCCGGAAACGCGGCACGGAGATTTTAAATTAATTTATTAAAGCTCCAAAATACAAAAAATAATTTTGATTTTAAAGGTGCCATTAATTTTCCAAAGCTTTGAACATTATTTCTGCAGGGTGAAAGGCTTTTGTATTGGTGCCGTCTTTTATATGACAGCGGCAGGAAGTCCCACTGGCAACAATAACCGTATCCGGCGTCGCTTTCCTGATTTCAGGAAACAAAACCATTTCACCGATTTTCATGGATAATTCGTAATGTTCTTTTTCATAACCAAAGCTGCCTGCCATGCCACAGCATCCACTGGGAATTTCTTCTACATGGTAATTTTCAGGCAGTGAAAGGATTGTTTGTGTGGCAGAAGTTCCTGCTACCGTTTTTTGCTGGCAATGGCCGTGAAATTTGATGTTCAGCGTTTCTTTTGTAAAATCACTTTTGGTGATTTTTCCGGCCTTGATCTCTTTGGCCACAAATTCTTCAAACATATAGGCATTGTGGGCTAACTTGTGTGCTGATGATTTCAGATTTTCCGGTGCCAGATCAGGATATTCATCTCGGTATCCCAGTATAGCGGAAGGTTCAATCCCGACAAGTGGGGTGTCTTCGGAAATAATGTCTTTCAGGGTGCTGATATTATTATTGATGATCTTTTTTGCTTTGCGTAACAGCCCTTTGCTTAGCCAGGTGCGTGCTGATTCCTTTGTTTCCGGGATCACAACCTCATACCCCAGTTTTGTAAAAAAGCGTATGGCAGCAATACCAATATGTGTATCCAGGTAATTGGTGAATTCATCTTTGAGTAGATAAATTTTTCCGCGTTTTTTTTCCGGCCGTGCATTGTTGATATAAGCTTTTATTCCTTTATGTAAGGTTTGTCCTGACAGAAGCGGCAGATCACGCTGGGTGGAAAACCCGGTTATGCGTTTAAGCATCCCCCCTGATAGTTTATTGCTTAAAAAGAAGTTGGTAATGCGGGGAAGACGGGCACTGAATTTGTGAATAACAGGCATGTATGCAACTATGCGTGTTCTGAGGGGTATGCCATGTGCATCATAATAATGCTGTAAAAATTCCATTTTCAGTTTTGCCACATCCACACTGCTTGGACATTCTGATTTACAAGCTTTGCACATCAGGCACATATCCAGCACTTCAAAAAGTTCGCGGGAGTCGAAAGGGTTTTTGTTAAGTCCGTTGGTGAGTATTTCACGCAATATGTTTGCACGTGCGCGGGTGCTGTTTTTTTCATCTTTTGTGGCCATAAACGAGGGACACATGGTACCACCCATGCTTTGGTCTTTCAGGCAATCGCCGCTGCCATTACATTTTTCGGCTGCCCGTAAAACACCTTGTGCCTCCGAAAAATCAAATACAGCGTCGATCTCCCTGGTTTTTTGTCCGGGTTTAAACCGCAGAGATTCGTTCATGGGAGGGGTGTTCGTGATCTTGCCGGGATTAAAAAGATTATCCGGATCCCAAACAGCTTTGATGTCTTTAAATACAGCATATAATTTGTTGCCTACCATGACCGGGATGAATTCCCCGCGCAATCTGCCGTCACCATGTTCCCCGCTCAGCGATCCGTTGTATTTTTTTACAAGTTTTGCCGTTTCAAGAGCAATGGTGTGGTACATTTCCACATCCTTTGGATCTTTCAGATTAAGCAGGGGTCGTAAATGCAGTTCACCAGTTGAAATGTGTGCATAATACACGCACCTGAGCTTATGTTTTTTTATCAGTTTTCCGAAATCCGCCATATAATCCGGTAACACATCAGGGTGGACAGCAGTGTCTTCAATTACCGGGACAGGTTTTGTGTCTCCCGGCATATTATACAAAATACCAAGTCCGGCTTTTCGCAAATTCCAGACCCTGGACATATCTTTGCCTTTGATCACCGGAAAATGGTATCCCAAACCTGCATCACGCATTTCTTTTGCCATTTTCTGCCCCTGGTTTTCGATGGCGGACAATGAATTCCCGGTAAATGCCACAATCAGGATAGCTGCCGGTTTGCCTTTGATGAAAAAACGGTTTTGTTCTTGCTCCCGGTTCAGTTTACTAAGTTCAAGCACCTGGTCATCCATGAGCTCTACACTGCCGGGGTTGAATTTCAGGGCAATCAGGTTTGCCCTGAATGCGTCATCCAGGCTTTTGGTGTGTACGCACACAAGTGCTTTATGCACGGGTGGCAGAGGTTCCAGGTTGAGCTTGATTGCCGTGATAAATGCCAAAGTTCCTTCAGACCCACAGATCAATGATGCAAGGTTTATTGTTTTATCAGATTTCCCAAAAATCGCATTGTCCAATAATATATCAAGGGCATAACCGGTATTGCGTCGCTTAATCCTGGGATCAGGATATTGTTCATGGATTTCTTGCCGGATTTCCGGATTTGATAACACAGACTGCAAATGCCGGTAAATGTCACCTTCTTTATTTTGTTGACGGCATTTGTGTTCAAATTCATCTTTAGTCAGGTCTTTGAATGTAACTTCACTGCCATCGCTTAAGATCGCATCTATTTCAAGGCAGTGGTCACGGGTTGACCCATATACCAGTGAATTGGCTCCGCAGGAATTGTTGCCTGTCATCCCGCCAATGTTGGCGCGGTTTGATGTTGACGTTTCCGGTGCAAAGAACAAGCCGTCGGAGGCAGTAATATCATTAAGCTCATCACGGACAATACCGGGTTCAACTTTTACCCATTGTTTATCTGGCTTATATTCAACCACCTTTTTCATGTATCGTGAAATATCCACCACCAGCCCGTTTCCCACAACCTGGCCTGCCAGTGAAGTTCCGGCACCCCGGGGGATAACAGGTAGCTTATGTTTACGTGCAAATGCCAGAATCGCATGGATATCTTGTTTATTTACCGGCCATGCCACCGCAATAGGAATTTCCCGGTATGAAGAAGCATCAGTGGCATACATGCGGCGGTACATGTCATTGTCTGACAGCTCACCGTTTAACTGATGTTTCAATTCTTCAAAAGGATAATCCTGTGGTTTCATAGGTTTGTTTTTTATTAATAACGCTCATTATTTGTCCGGATCATACGGAATCATACCGGATCTTAGGTTTATATCACGGAAATGATCATTTTCCTGTGTATCGAAAACTCCGGTATGGAAATCACAAATACGTAAAAAAGTTCTCATTAATATAACCGTATCGTGGTATTTTTCAATGTCCAAAATGATGAAACGTTTGTTTTTATAAAGCAACTGACTATTATCAATAATAGTAGTTTTCGTACCATTCAATAAACTTGTTGATTCCTGTTTGAACAGGTGTATTGGGTTTGTACGCTAAGTTTTTTTTCAGATCAGTAACATCAGCTTCTGTGCGGGGTACATCGCCGGGTTGCATTGGTAGGAATTCCTTTTTTGCGGTTTTCCCCAGGGTTTTTTCAATGGCAGCAATATATTCCATGAGTTGAACAGGTGATGAATTGCCAATGTTGTACAGCTTATACCCTTTTGGATTATCAATGACCCGTGTGACCCCTTCTACAATATCATCCACATAGGTAAAATCCCGTACCATATTACCCTTGTTAAACACATGTATAGGCTTGTTTTCCAGTATTGCTTTGGTAAAAAGGAATAGTGCCATGTCGGGACGTCCCCATGGGCCGTACACCGTAAAAAACCTAAGACCGGTACTTGGAAAGCCATACAGGTGGGTGTATGTGTGTGCCATGAGCTCGTTGCTTTTTTTAGTAGCAGCATAAAGGCTTATGGGATGGTCCACGTTGTCGGAAGTGCTGAGTGGCATTTTGGTGTTATTGCCGTAAACGCTGGATGAACTGGCATATACAAGGTGTTTTATATTATGATGACGGCAGGCTTCAAGTATGTTAATAAAACCCACAATGTTGCTATTGATGTAAGCGTTAGGATTTTCCATGCTGTATCGTACCCCTGCCTGTGCTGCAAGGTTGCACACCTTATCGAATTTTTCCTGTTCGAACATGGACATGATCTTATCTTTGTCTTCGAGGTTCATACGAATGAACTTATAATTAGAATGGATTGAGCTTTGCACAGGCTCGTACCAGGTTTCTGCTTTGCGTGATATGCCAGTTTGAGCTAGCCGGGCGTATTTTAGCTTTACATCATAGTAATTATTTATGTTATCAATGCCAACTACGGTATCGCCGCGGGCAATAAGTTTGCAGGCAAGGTGATAACCAATAAAGCCTGCGGTTCCGGTAATTAGAATTTTCATTGTTATTATTTTTTAATTTGGTTTAACCATACATGACATCCCTGGCGCAACCCAAAAAAAGACATCGGTTTTGCTTATTGTATGGGTGTCCTCAATGCTTCCGGTTACAGTTTTTTGGAATCTGTTAAGGTATAAATAATCATGGTTTTCCATGCATGGATTCAATTTTTTTTACCTGGGATTTAGGCACATTGATTAAAAAATCCACATTGATAGATTTGATATGCACCACCAATCGGTGTTTTCCATTGATATTAACCAAATTACCAGTGATTCCGGCAAAAGGGCCATGTTTTATCTCAATATAATCACCTGATCTAAAGTTGAAAGCAGAGTGTGATTCTATTATATCATTATTCCATTCACTTGCAATTATTTTCAGGTTTTTGATTTCTTCTTCCTTAACAATACCTGGTTTCCCGAATTCTTTTAAAATCCCACTAACAAATGGATTCTGATAAACCATCCTCAGATTTTTTACGTTGGTTTTTAAGAACAGTACCCCATTGATCAGCGGTAATTCGACCTTTTTCTTTCTGTCACTCCATTGGTGTAATGTGGTGTATAAAGGAAGAAAAGATTCATAACCCTCTTTTGTCAATATATGGTGCAATTTTTTTTCACACCTGCTTTTTGTAAAAACTACCATCCAATGCTTTGATAGATGTCTTTTTCTCAGTGTGTTATCTTTATTGCTTATGCATGTATATTTGGCTTTCTGCATATAAATTTCTATTGTTTTATAAAATCAAAAATAATAATGACTAAGGAAAAACAGAAGAAAAAATGTATCTCTGCAAAATCCGGTATCACTCATACAAATAACGTTTGATGCTTTTTTTCGGTGTTTTTTCAAATTCTTCTTCTTTGATCTGCATTTTACTGATGTGCATGTATGCTGGCAGGTCTTCGTTGACCTCCTGCCGGTATTTTTCAAGAATTTCAGGGATTTTTGATTTATGTATTCCCTCATTGATGCGTTTTTCATGGTCGGGATAAATGATGGCATGGATTTTATTATTTCTGCTGACCACCAGGCATTCACCTACCAGGTATTTATTGCTGATCTTTGATTCAATTTCTTCAGGGTATATATTTTTACCTGAAGCCCCGAGTATCATGCTTTTATTGCGTCCTTTGATAAACAGGTAATTATCAGCGTCAAGGATTCCGAGGTCTCCGCTTCGCATCCAGCCGTCTTCGGTAAAAGTTTTATTTGTTTCCTCTTCATCTTTGTAATATCCGAGCATCACATTTTCACCCTTGATCAGTATTTCGCCAACTTTTTTTGCAGGGTGTTCCGAATCAATTTTTACTTCAAGCGGATCAATGGGTTTACCGGCAGAGTATTTTTTTGTGGTTTTCCATCCGTCGTATGAAATCAGCGGGCCGCATTCTGTCATGCCGTAGCCGATAGCAAAACGGAATTTGATTTTACGCAAAAATATTTCTACTTCCCTGTTGAGTTTGGCGCCGCCTATCACCACCTCTTTAAAGTGTTCCCCAAATGATTCTTCCAGGGATTTTTTTATTTTTTTATACAGTAATGCCCTGAATCCCGGCACTTTCATCATAACCCGGATGGCAGGTTTTTGGAGTATGGGCTTAATTTTATTGCGGTACACTTTTTCAATTACCAGGGGAACCGTTAAGATCAGGCGCGGTTGTATTTCCTGAAAAACCCGGACAACAACATTTGGTGCCGGAATTTTACCAAGAAATGTTATGGTACAGCCCAGTGAGAAAGGAAATAAAAACTCAAAAGCGCAACCGTACGAATGTGCCATTGGCAGGAAAGAAACTATTCTATCCCCGCCGGTTAGTGGCATGTTGGCTTGTGCATAACGGATATTTGCTGCCAGGCTGTTATGTTGTAGCATTACGCCTTTGGGCCTGCCACTGGTGCCGGAAGTGTATAATATAGCAGCCAGTTCCTCATTATGGATTTTTTCCAGCGAGAATTTATGCCGGGCGACAGGATTGAAATCAGCATCCGGCAGGTTTTTTGCTTTTTTATCCCAGGTATGATGTAAACTGAAATTATCAAGGGTATAAATGTACTGTAATTGTTCAAATTCATCCATGCTCAGGTTTTTTAGAATAAAATCCGAGCCGAAAAGCAATTTTGCATCAGAGTGATTAATCAGCTTATACACATCTTTTGGTTTAAAATCCTGTAAAAGCGGTACAATTACAGCTCCATAAGTGACAGTTGCCAGATAAACAGCCCCCCAGTTTGCAGAATTTTTTCCGATAAGCGCTATTTTATCGCCTTTTTTGATGTCTTGTTTTTTGAAAAGGTCGTGAATTTTTAAAATCAAATTGGCAACCTCTCCATATGTCATAGCCCCACCGTTATAATCACTCAGGGCTTTTTTGTCCCAGTTTTCGAGCATGGCTTTTTCAAAATAAGCCGTTAAATTTTCAGGTATCATATGCTTTGTTTTTTATTTATGTAAAGCTAAACTATTTCTTACAACATAACCTCAGGATTTTAAAAAAAATATTAAACAGGTATTGTAAAATATACCAAGCTTTATTCTTGTGGTATGAAATGGTAAGTGATGGTTCCTGTTGTGCCGTTCATGCTGGAGGCGAACCTGCTGTTAAGTGCGGCCTCTTTGGCAGCCTGTGTCAAACATTCTTCATCAAATTGGATGTTTTTGCTTTGAATATCTGTTTTAACCACATTGCCATAACTGTCGATTTTAATATCTACTGCCACGACACCACTACCACGACAGGTAAATACAGGAATATCAATATACCGGTGCTGCAGCTCTTTGTTATCAAGTTCAACTTTTACAAGGGAAGGCCCTGAATAATAATCAGCATCGCCTTTCTCATCTCTTTTTTCCGGTTCCCCCCTGTATTCAGAAAACTCATCCCGGCTGGTTTCTTTTTCCAGTTTTGCTTTTATATCTTCATATTCATCCCCATACATTTCTTTACGCAGCTCATCTTCATATTCTTCCTGGATTTCTTCGGCCGTTTTTTCTTTTTCCGTTTCTGATTGGCTGTGATCCATTTTTTCAGTACGGGCCAGGTTGCGAATTTCTTCAAGGCTCATGTCTTGTGCATCAGCAGCTTCCTGCATTTTTTGTTCCACCTTTTCCCGGGCTTCAAAATATTTTTCCATTTCTTCAAGTTTTTCCGGATCAATAATAACCGTGGCTTCTTTTTGTTGTTCCGGCGGTTCAAGTTGCATGAGCAGAAAAATAAATATAAGGATCAAATGGATCAGTACTGTTACCAGCACTGCATTCAAATTAGATTCCAGTATTTTATTAAGCCAATTCATCAATATGCAAATCTACATGAAATAGATGAAAAATAATAAACAGGTGTAAATAGTGTTAATGAGAAAACACCAAATAACAAGCACCAAATTTTAAATAAATTCCAATATTCAATGTTTGAAATTCCAAACATGGTCCACGACAGGCTGTTTTAGTTATTGTATTTATGTTATTGTTTGTAATTTTTTAAACTGTTTGAATATTAGATATCCGTCTTCGCTCACGCTCGTATGTTTGTTCTTTGGAAATTACCTGCCATCTGGCAGGCTGGTTTGTGATTTGTGATTTGACTTTTGTTATTTTTTAATCCAATAGTTTTCTTAGATCCACTAAATCGTGACTGTCTATAAAGTACAGCTTAGTAAAACAAAAGACCGAAGTCGGGAGTCCGAAGACTGTAGTCCGGAGTCGGAAGACCGAAGCGATGTCCTGCGCCGTACTGCGATGTGCTGAGCCCGCCGAAGTAAGCCCCGAATCAGGTTGGGACAGGCTCTGTTGAAGTGAACTGCGTTGAAGCATCGAAGGATCAGAAGATATCATGTTAATCAGTACTCGCCCCCGGAAAATAGGGGAGCTTCAAAAAAGATAACTGTAAATTTATAAAGAGTTATGTGAGAGTATTAAAGTTATAAAGTTTGTAAATATCCACTCCTTTCTAATAAAACGATTATAAAATATTGAATGTAAAATGTAGATTTTTATTCATTCTACATTCATCATTGAAAATTTTACATTCTACATTTAATATCCAACTTTATTTCCATTTTGCAAAGTTAAATTTTATTTTGTAACTAATCAGTCGTTAGTTAATCTGTGGCATATCCTTGTTTATTAAAATTAAAGCTACTGAGTAGTAATTAAAAATGTAGTTACTGGAATGAAAATTCAAAACCGCCATGCAATCCGGGTATTTATGCCTGCCATAAAAAAGTGCCGCTGGAAAAATTCCTGGGGTACAGGAAACAACGATGTCAGTTGCAATTCGGGTTGAATGCCGAATTCTAAATTGGGAGCAGGGCTGTAATGAATTAATCCCCCACCGAGTATGCCCAGTCCATTTTGATTCAGGTTTTTCTCGTCCTGAAATTCTATATTTATGGATAAGCCCACATGCAAAGCTAACCATGATGTAATCTCATATTGCCAGCGAACAGGTAAATAAACCATTTCAGTGATATGCGTGTAAGAACTGTCTTCGGATGGTTCAAGTATGACTGAATGATAAAAGTTTTTGGTTTTTATGTAATGGAGGCCAAATCCCATGCTTAATTTTTCATCCATGGGTAACATGATACTTGCACCGTATTGCAGGCCGGGCCCGTCATCAAAACTTCCCGATTTTCTCAGCTCTGTGAAACGAAAAATGCGATTGTTATAAATCCCGCCTGAAATGCTTATTTCTTTTGAGGTTTCCGCTTCCTTGTCTTGTGCATAACAGGTGATAAAGCTCAAAAGACAGCAAGATAAGATCAATATTATTATTAAGCTTTGTTTCATTTTATGATCCTGCAACAATGTGTGCTAACTGCCAGGTTCTAGCAATGAATGATATAACTGAATGTTCAGTTTATTTTAAACCATCAAAAATTGTTATTAAAACCATCGTGGCACATCACTGCAAATTATTATTTTAACATTATTCCACTACGCATCAAATTTTATTCCTAAAACGTGTGTGTAATGGATATATTTTGTCAGATATGGACGAAACCAATCCGTAACAATAATTATTTATAAGAAAAATCCAGGTTGTTGAGAGGTGTGATGAGCCTGTCGAAGTAGGTTTCTGCCCCAAGTCAGAAATGTCTCAAAATCACCGTCATCATAGAAATCTATTGGCTTTATATTTTCAGAAGTTTGATAAACGGTGAAGAAAGCCGATACATTTTGAAACACAGCAAACAACCAATCCGTATTAAATACCCATTTTTTTCCTGATCTGTTTGGGAATGGCATCTTTATGAACTACCAGGTTCATGGTTTTGTAAGACACAAAAGCCCGTGAAGCAAAAAAGTACCCGTCATAAATATTATCGGTATCCCAGGAATTTTTGACTTTATAGTAAATGTTTCCTTCCTGGTCTTTGGCTTTGCCAGTGATCAACATGCCATGGTCGTCGGTAGTTTTGTAGTTATCAAAAGCTTTCTGACGCATTTCCTGGGTAATGTCTTTTTCAGGTAAAATTTCTTCAAAACTGTACAGTTTTTTCTTTTTTTCTTTATCATCAAGGTTTTTCCATTTGTCTTTTTCCAAACCATCAAGGTCGGGACGTTCTTCTGATGGAACAATGGCAACCCCGTGTTTCCAGGAAAAGCCTTTTTCACTCACATCAGAACCCCAGGCTACTGTGTATCCGTTTTCCATAGCATTATCAAGCACTTCCATCATCTCTTCCATTGGCAGGTTCCATGATTCTGCCCATTGCCAGTTATCCGGTATCTCAAGGATGAACTGTTCATAAAACGGATGATGTGTGTAGGATGTAATGTTGATATAATTGTCCATGTTTAAACCGAGCCCATCTGCGAAAGTCTTGGGGGTATAACTATTTCCGTCGTAATCAAATACCTCGGGGATAATTCCCAAATAAGCATCAAGGATACCCTTGTACGCCTTTTTCCATGCTGTGGTGAGTTCTTTGTTCTTATTTTTGATGACAGCATCAACAAAGTTTTTCAAGACTTTATCAAGTTCTCCATGCACATGATTATCGGTGCCGTATTTTAAACCTTTATATTCAGATTCAGGTAGCATGCCATAATGTTCATATACATATAACACATCGTAAAAGGCACCACCGCCACCAAAATTGGTCTTGCCATGCATACGCACATAGTTGTCAGCTTTATCTTCATAGGCTTTGCGGACGACCCATAATTCAGCCAAATCAAATTCGCCTTTGTCCAGACGTAACAATTCAGATTCCAGCAATGCCAGGCCGCTGTAGCTCCAACATGTCCCTGCCCTGTATTGGTTTTTTACAGGTGTTGTTGGGATGTCATGGATCATTTCGAATTCATAGGCATTTTCTTTCTCGTCTTTTTCTTTGTCTTCCTGTGCATGTAACGGAAGCACAAATACCAATGCTGCAAATAGCAAACTGAGTAAACTGATCTTTTTCATAATGTTCTGAGTTTTATGGTTGGCACAAAAGTAATATTTTTTCCACGTATAATTCATTTATCATTATCTTAATTATCCAAATCCCCGGAGAATTGCAGCCATTAATATCCCCAGGTAATTGCCTATGGCATATCCCACAATGCCAACGGTAAGGCCTGAGATGATAATTTGTTTATTTTTCAGTACACCAGCAATTACCGGAACAAAAGGCGGGGAACATATCAGTGCTGTGGCTGTAATGATGGTGGTATCAGTATCAATCTTAAAAATGGCAGATAACAGGACGTGAAAAATAAAGGTTCCTGCGATGACACTTGCCACAAACCAAAACAGGGCAGGGGAGATATTGATAAAATCTTCTGTTTTTACCATAGATGCCACAGTAATACTGAAAACAAGGATCAAATACATTCCCCCTTCAAAACTTTTTTCGATTTTATTCAATGATTTTATGGAACTGCCAATAAGGCTAAGTGTGGTTATGCATAATATCACAACCAACATTGATATCCCGCCGGTAATCAGAAAACTCACCCCAACAGATATGCCGGCAATGGCAACTGATGCAGCAAATGCTTTCATGAACCCCGGAAAATAAGTTTTTCTAAAGAACCCGTCATAAGATTCGGGTGTTTCATTGTTATACGCAATTTTGTATTTATAGGCATCTTTTTTCCTCCTGAATGCCGGTAAAATCCAGGATAGTAATTTACTGCCTGTACTCATAATGATAAGTAAGAAAATGGCGCTGAAAAAAATATCATACGTGTTTACCATTAAATAGATTTCAGGGCTGATTCCGAGGGCTGTTTGTATGGATGCTAAATTGGGAGTACCGCCGGTATAAAGGCCAATCAGTAAGCTGCCAACCTGCCAGGATTCAGGTAAAAGATCACCGTAGAAATACCAGGATGTCAGAACAACACCAACGAGGGCTATAATGGCAAGTAACATGCTTAAAAAAGTACGGCCTGCCATCTTGAGCCAGTTTTTTATGTTGGATTTGAACAATAACAATGGTAAAGCCAGTGGGATGGTGGCACTCGTCATGATCTCCTGAACTTTTTCACTTCCTTCCGGAAGGATGTTGGTCAAACCGGCAATCAATCCCAGTGCATAACACAATAGCACAGCCCCAATGCGATCCAGGATTTTATATTTCTTTGTCAGCAGCAGTATTATATACGGAGCCCCCAGGTAAAATATGCCGAGTAGTATTAATTGCATGTTGTATTCATTCAATATTTATTGACAAACCATCATAAGCAAGATGGATATGGGCTGGCAGTTTCTTTTCAATTTCCTTGTGTAAGCCTATGTTATGGCTCATGTGGATAAAATATGCTTTTTCCGGGGCAAATTCCCTGATCAGTTCAAGCGCTTCATCAAGCGAAAAATGTGATATATGGGGCTTTTGCCTGAGGGCATTTAACACAATGACCCTGGAGCCATATATTTTTTCTTTTTCTTCATCACTGATGTATTTGGCATCCGTAATGTAAGTGAAATTATCGATGCGAAAGCCCAAAATCGGAAGTTTGTAATGCATTGCCCTGACAGGGATTATACTGATACCATCAATGTCAAATTCTTCCTCTGAAATGGTATGCATATTTATTTTTGGGATGCCCGGATATTGGTTGGCACCAAACACATAAGGGAATGAATCCTTTAGTGCTTTCTGCACATTTTTTTCTGCATAAATATCAATGGCTTGTTTTGTGATAAAGTTAAATGCACGCAATTCATCCATTCCTGCGATATGATCCCTGTGTTCGTGTGTGTATAACACGGCATCAAGCCTGGAAATATTTTCACGTAACATCTGCTGGCGGAAGTCAGGCCCGGTATCAATTACAATGTTTTTCCCTTTGTGTTCAATCAGAACCGATGTACGCAAACGTTTGTCTTTTTTATCTTTTGATTGACATACTTCGCACTGGCATCCGATAAGCGGTACCCCCACTGATGTTCCTGTTCCTAAAAAACGTATTCGCAAAACAAACCTTTTTATCTTTATGAAGCGAAGATAAAGAAATTTATTTAGTGTCTGTCCATAATGTCCGATTTCT